>CAMWQS010000074.1 GCA_947176485.1 uncultured Clostridia bacterium
CTTGTAGAGTGGGAAAAGGAATAAAATTTAAAAAGCGACGCGGCGTATCGCCGCGGCGCTGATTTATTAATAGCTTTTTTCAGGAAGGAATTCCCAGTATCGCACGGGCATATAACCCTTCATTTGCTTTTCGTGCGGGCGTTCCTTTACGTTTACAGACTTATAATACTTTTTCCAAAGCGATTCAAACGCACGTTCGCTTTCGGAAAGGCAGATTTCCGCATCGCCAACGTAGGTCATGAGCCATTCGCTGCCGTTATACAGTCCGGCGATTTTGCGCTTTATATCGTGAATGATAAACGGCGCCCTGAACCGTGCAGCGAAGTGCGGCATAAGTAAGTCCGTAATATCGTTGTCGGGTGAGTAGGGGGCGTAGAACGTACCGTTTGCCGTTTCCTTAAACCTTAAAAACCCTGTAAACCTATGGGTTTCATAACTAATCTGGTGCAGAATAGTGTCTAAATCGACTACTTCCGGCAAGCTGTAAGCGTTTCTTACGGTTTTTTTTAACTGAAATATTCGCTTTATATAAGCAAAACAGATTTGTTCTTTGTTCGTGTTGAAGCTTCTTAAAGCAGTCAAAATATCGTTTTCGGCGTATTTATCGTATTTTTTAAGCCCCCGACGCACCCGCTCACACTTTTTTAAGTCGGTTTGCACGTTCACCGTTTCACAGCCCAACGAAAGTTGAAGCTCCTTGTCGGAAGTTATTACGCATTCGCTTTGATTATACGCGTCGAAAACGGCTGTGAAAAAATTTTCGGGCGTGCCGTCGCAAATATAAAAAATCATACTTCACCGGTAAGCGCGGAGATGGCTACCGACTTTTCCGAAAACATCGAAAGCTGTTCGGTTACCTCGCCGCCGTCAGTCAAAAGCAGACAGCTTTTCACTTGATTTATATTTTCCACACCGTAAAATTTGCCCTTGCAAGTTATAAAGTGCCTTGCCCGCTTTAACACTACGCGCATCTTTACAAGGTGTTCGAAGTCAAGCTTGCCGTACTTTCTCGCCTCAATAATTTTATACGCGCTTTTTGCCCCGATACCGGGCACGCGCAAGAGAGTGGCAAGGGGAGCAGAGTTAACTTCCACGGGGAAAAGGTGCATATTCCGAAGTGCCCAAGCGCATTTTGGGTCGTATTCTTGTGAAAGGTTTTCGCCCTCGTCCACGATTTCGTTTACGTCAAAGCCGTAAAAGCGGATAAGCCAGTCCGCTTGATAAAGCCTGTGTTCGCGCAAAAGTCCTGCGCCGACGGTGGGAAGAAGATTGCTTTGCACCACTGGGATATAAGAGGAGTAGTAAACCCGTTTAAGCTCCATATTTCGGTACAGAGCCTCGGTAAGCTTTAAAATTTGCCCGTCGGTTTCGGGTGATGCGCCTATAATCATCTGCGTCGTTTGTCCCGCGGGGATAACGGCGTCTTTACGCCGTACCTTGTTCACCTTGTCGTAGGTTATTGCGTTTTGCAGGTTTTTCATAGGCAGCAGAAGGCTCTGTTTCGTCTTTTGCGGCGCAAGCAGTTTAAGCGATTTTTCGCTGGGCAGTTCCACGTTGAAGCTCATTCTGTCCACAAGGCGTGCCGCTTTCATAATAAGCGAGTCGTCTGCGTGGGGTATGCCCTTTAAATGAATATACCCGTTGAAGCGGTATTCCCGTCTGAGCATTTCAACCGTTTTTATAAGCAGCTCCATAGTTCTGTCGGGCGTGCCGAAAACGGCGGAGGAGAGGAAAAGCCCCTCGATATAGTTTCTTTGATAAAAGCCGATTACAAGCTCGCAAATCTCCGTAGGGGTGATAGTTGCGCGCCTTACCTCCGCGCTACGGCGGTTGGGGCAGTATTCGCAGTCGTAAATGCAATCGTTGCTCATTAAAATTTTAAGTAGCGATATACATCTTCCGTCGGGGGTAAAGGAGTGGCATATCCCACCGACGGAAGCGTTACCAAGCCCGCCGGCACTGTTTACCCGTTTAGAGCCGGAGGACGAACAGGAAACGTCGTATTTAGCGCTTTCGGTTAAAATTTCAAGTTTTTCTGCGTCTATCATACCCGTTTACCCACTAAAACACGGTTAGCTTTCTGTAATTTACCCGTTTTTACAAAAAGCAAACAAATGTTTGTGTAATAATATTATCACCATAAACCGCCCTTGTCAACGGTTTTTCCCGAGTTTGACTAAAAAATTTTTTTATGATAGACTTAGTTAAAGACGTAAATTTCACAAACATTTCATTATTGTATTAATTGAATTCTATCTGCGCGGTTTATAAATAGAGTGGAGGTACGGATGATGAAGGTACTTATAGTTGACGACGAGGAAATGATAAGGGGCGTTCTTAAAGAGTACGTGGAGTTCGAAGGCGGCGTTGCTTACGAGGCTGCCGACGGTATGCAAGCGGTTAAGCTTTGCCGTGATAACGACTTCGACATAATTTTGATGGACGTTATGATGCCCCGCCTTGACGGATTTTCCGCCGTTAAAGAGATAAAAAAGATAAAGAATATCCCCGTAATTATGCTTTCGGCGAGGGGTGAAGAATACGAAAAGCTGTTCGGCTTCGAAATAGGCGTAGACGACTACGTAACGAAACCGTTCTCACCCAAAGAGGTTATGGCGCGTATCCACGCCGTATTGAAGCGCGGCACGCAAGAGAATAACAACGACGTGGTAACCTTCGAGGGGCTGACCATCGATATGGTTGGGCGCAACGTGTTGGTTGACGGTGAAAAGGCAGAGCTTACCCCCAAAGAGTACGAAATTCTTTTCTACTTCGTTAAAAACAAGGGTATTGCCTTGACGCGTGAAAAGCTTTTAATGGACGTATGGGGTTTTGATTTTTACGGCGACGACAGAACGGTGGACACGCACATAAAAATGCTACGCTCTAACCTTAAACAATACAGAAAATTTATAGTAACTTTGAGGGGCTTGGGATACAAATTTGAAGTCTGAAAAAGTCAATAGACCGCTTAAACTAAAGAAACCCAAAAGCGTAAACCGCACGATGATAGCTTATTTCTGCGTGCTGGCTTTTCTTATGGTTTTTTTGGTTGAGCTCGGCTTTTTCATACTCGTTTCCGAAACGCTTGAAAACCAAGCCCGCGACAAAATATCGCTTATAGGCAGTGAGTTTGAGGCAAATCTTAAAGCCGACGTGGACGAGAAGGCTATTGAAGACAGTATTAACCGCAACCGCATAGAAGGTATAAATATCTTTCTTTTCACTGCGGACGGCGAACTTGTTGCTCCAGAGGGCTACGGCGATATTCAAAGCGTTTTAAGCGAGGTGAATTCCCGCGTAGGCAACGAGGAAGTAGGTTACGGCTTAGTTTACCGTACGGGCGACGCCGTTAACTACGTTTCTAAAATAGAATACGCCGGCAAGCCGCACGTGCTTTTCGTAACTTATTCGGTTACGATAGTGCGCGATACGGTGTTGAACTTACAGCTTTATCTTTTGATAATAGGCGTAGGCGTATTTGCTGCCGCCGTGCTCGCGTCATTGGGGTTATCGAAAAAGCTGACTTCAGGTTTGAAAACTATGTCCGATACCGCCGTGCTGCTTGCGGAGGGGAATTACGATATAAAGTTCACAAACGCAGACTATAAGGAGATGGCGCAGCTTTCTGACACCTTGAATTACGTTAGGGACGAGGTTAAAAAGAGTGAGGATTTCCAGCACGAAATTCTTGCAAACGTCACTCACGACTTAAAGACGCCGCTTACAATGATTAAGGCGTACGCATCGATGATTAAAGAAATTTCGGGTGATAACCCAGAAAAACGCGAAAAGCATTTACAAGTAATCATTGACGAGGCGGATAGGCTTACGGGACTGGTTAACGACGTTTTAAGCGTTTCCAAATTGCAAGCGAATATGTCGGAGTTGAAATTAAAGGTTTTCAACCTAACAGAGCTCGTTTACGGCATTATAAACAAATTCGGATACTTGCAAGAGGCGCAAGGGTACAGCTTTATGCTGGATATAGAGCCTAACCTTTACACCCGCGCCGACGAGGAAAAGATAAGCCAGGTTATTTACAACCTTTTAGGCAACGCCGCAAACTACACGGGTGAGGATAAAACCGTTTATATCAGCCTTAATTCGAGTATGGACGGCAAGCGGGTGCGCTTTGCGGTTAAAGATACGGGCAAGGGTATTTCCAAAGAGGATTTGCCCGAAATATGGAACAGGTTTTACCGCGTTAAGGAGAACCATAACCGCCCCGTAAAGGGTACGGGTTTGGGGCTGAACATAGTCAAAGCAATTTTGGAAAGCCACTCTTTCGACTTCGGCGTTGAAAGTGAGATTGAAAAGGGCTCGCTGTTTTGGGTTGACTTCCCGTGTGTTCCCGCAGAAATTGAAGTATAAATCGATAATTCCCGAAGGTCTAAGTGCCCTCGGGAAAAATTTTTTACAAAAAAACTAAACTATGGTTATTTTTTGTTGACATATTAAATATTTAATAATATAATGTAAATAGTTGAACCACGGTTAAGTTTTAGATGGCTGCGGTTAAAGGAGAAAAGTTATGCCTATTGCAATTGCACCTTCGAATACGGACTTGGTTGTAAGAAAAATCGGTGCGGAAGAAAAGACGAGAAAACACCTTCAAGAGCTTGGCATTACGGTTGGCAGTACAATTAAGCTGATATCCTCTACGGGCGGTAACGTAATAGTTATCGTAAAAGAGGGGAGGCTGTGTTTGGATAGAACGCTTGCCGGCAAGATTCTAGTTGCGTAAATTTAGCTTGACCCGTTCGCGGGTCAAAAAATTAATCAAAAAATAAACCATAGTTTATAAATTACAACAAGGAGTTATCAATGAACAAATTACTTAGTGAATTTACCGTTGGTGAAAGCGGTAAAATAATTGCCGTCAACGGCGAGGGGAAAATCCGCCGAAGACTGTTTGATATGGGCGTTACTCCCGGTGCAGAGCTTACGATGAAAAAGAAAGCCCCCCTTGGCGACCCCATAGAAATTACTATACGCGGGTACGAGCTTACTTTGCGTAAGACGGAGGCAGCTTGCGTGGAGGTGGAAGTAAAATGAAAACTTTTGCATTAGCTGGCAACCCCAACTGCGGTAAAACCACGCTTTTCAACGCGCTTACGGGTTCGACTGCGCACGTGGGCAACTGGCCCGGCGTTACCGTTGATAAGCGCGAGGGCACTTATAAGGGCGGTTCAAAGAATATAAGCATAGTTGACCTTCCAGGAATTTATTCGCTTTCGCCTTACACGCCTGAAGAAGTTATTTCGCGTAACTTTATTTTGGACGAAAAGCCTGACGGTATTATTAACATAGTCGATGCAACCAACTTAGAGCGCAACCTTTACCTTACGACTCAGCTTTTGGAAATGGACGTGCCCGTAATCGTTGCGTTGAACATGATAGACGAGGTAGAGAAAAACGGGGATAAAATAGACGCTTCTGCGCTTGAAAAGGCGCTCGGTGTTCCAGTCGTGTCCGTTTCGGCGTTGAAGGGCACGGGCGTCAAACAGCTTATGGACAGGGCGGCGGCTATGCCTTCAGAAAGAAAAGGCACTACCGTTTTAAAGGATTCGCTTTCCAAACAGCTTGAAACGGCTTGCGCTTATTACGAGGCGGAAGAAGTTGCGTCGCCTTTATTCCATGCGATTAAGCTTTTGGAAAAGGACGAAATCGAGCTTGAAAGAAAGGGCGCAACCGCAACCCTTGAAAAGCTTGGCGAGGAAGATTTGGAAGCGGTTATCGCCGACGAAAGATACAAATACATTTCCTCGAACCTTTCAAACGCAAAAGTAAAGGCAAGTAAAGAAGTTTTAACTAAATCTGACAAAATCGATAAGGTTTTGACCCATGGTTTGGGCAATTCCCATCTTTATCGTAATTCTGTTCTTTATTTTCCACTTGACCTTCTCTGAAAATCTGTTCTTCCTGAACGGTTTCACCGAAGAACAGGCTTGGATGCCGACCCTCGTCGACTGCGGACTTGCAACCGAAGTAGAGGGCGAGATAGAGTACAATAACTTCGGCGTGGAAATACTTGCAATTTTCTACGACGGCGCAATTTACTCCCCCGGCGTAATTTTAACCAACTTCTTGAACTTATTCCTTGACCACATCTCGGATGGCATAGTAACCCTTATGGAAAACGCAGAAGCGGCAGAGTGGGCAACGGGACTGGTTGGCGACGGTATTTTGGGTGGTATATTCGCCGTGCTCGGCTTCCTTCCCCAAATACTCGTATTGTTTATGTTCTTCTCGATTTTGGAAGATTCGGGCTATATGGCGCGTATCGCGTTCGTGCTTGACAGAATTTTCCGCCGTTTCGGACTTTCGGGCAGAGCGTTTATGCCTATGATTATGGGCTTCGGCTGTTCCGTTCCTGCAGCTATCAACACGCGAACCCTTGCCGACGATAAGGAGAGGGCGGCAACTATCCGCGTAATTCCTTTCTTCTCGTGCGGGGCAAAGCTTCCCATACTAACTGCTTGCGGCGGCGCACTTTGCGCTATGGCGGGTATGGCTAACGTAGACGTAATAACCATGGGTATGTATTTACTCGGTATAGTTTCGGCTATCGTTTGCGTGCTTTTGATGCGTAATACGAGCTTAAAAGGCGAAACGCCCCCGTTCATAATGGAGCTTCCCGCATACCATATGCCCGGTTTTAAAAACCTTATGCTTCATTTGTGGGATAAGACTAAGCACTTCGTTAAGAAAGCGTTTACCATAATTTTTGCTTCAACGGTGATAATTTGGCTGTTCTCGCACATCACTTGGGGCTGGCAATTCGTTGCCGACGAGGAGATGAACAGCTCAATCTTGGCTTCTCTCGGTATGTTAATTCAACCTATATTCACGCCCGTAGGCTTCGGCTCACAGCTCGGCACTTACGGCTGGGTATTCGCCGTTGCGGCAATTACCGGTTTAGTCGCTAAGGAAAACGTTATTGCAACCTTTGCAACGCTTGCTGCTTGCATCACGGCTTTGGGCGCAAACGTCAGCGGCATTGAAATTCCCGACGCTATCGCGGGGATAGAGGGCATAGAGGAAGCAACCGCAATGGCTTCGGCAACGGGCATTACGGGCGCGGGCATAATCGCGTTTATCGCTTTCAATATGACGACTATCCCTTGCTTTGCGGCGTGCGCAACGGCTAAGGCGGAGCTTCCGAAGGGCAAGTTCAAGTGGACGCTACTCTTTTGGCTTGTCGCAAGCTACGTAATAAGCTCTATGGTCTACACGATAGGCGAATGGTGGTGGACGCTGTTCATTTGGCTTGCGGTAATCGCAATAGTTACAACCTTTATCGTTTTAAGGAATATCGGCAAATTCGATATAATAAAGATATTTAAAAGAAAGAAGAAGGGCGGTGAAAATCCATGAACCCAGTAGACATTGCAGTTATCGTAATAGTTTGCGTTGCGGTGGTTGCCGCTGTAGGATATATTATCTACCGCAAGGTTAGGCATAAAGGTGGCTGTTGCGACTGTTCAAGCTGTTCCTCGTGCGGCGGCTCTTGCCCGCACTGCACACCCAAAAACGATAAGGACTAACTC
>CAMWQS010000075.1 GCA_947176485.1 uncultured Clostridia bacterium
CACATAATATGACATAATAGGAGTACGAAATGGATTTTAAGTTAAACTATGAAATTTGCGACGGTGTTGAAAAGCTTGAAAGCGAAATCGCAAGGGTAAGAAAAGCTCAAGCGGAGTTTGCAAAATTTTCACAAGAGCAAGTTGACAAAATTTTTCTTGCTTGCGCCACTGCAGCGAATAAAGAGAGAATTTCACTTGCCAAGCTCGCCGTAAGTGAAACCGGTATGGGCGTAATAGAGGATAAGGTTATAAAGAACCACTACGCCGCAGAATACATTTACAACAAATACAGAACGGTTAAAACTTGCGGAATAATAGAAGAAGACAAGGCTTACGGGCTTACGAAAATAGCCGAGCCTATAGGAATTATCGGTGCAGTTATTCCCACGACGAACCCAACTTCGACTGCAATTTTTAAAACGCTTTTGTGCTTAAAGACGAGGAACGGTTGCATAATCAGCCCGCATCCCCGTGCAAAGAATTCAACTATTGCTGCGGCAAAAGTCGTATACGAGGCGGCTGTTGCGGCAGGTGCGCCCGAAGGTATAATCAGCTGGATAGACGTGCCCAGCCTTGATATGACAAACCTTTTAATGAAAGAGGTTGACACCATACTTGCAACCGGCGGTCCGGGCATGGTAAGGGCGGCTTATTCGAGCGGCAAACCCGCAATAGGCGTAGGTGCGGGCAATACCCCCGCGGTTATCGACGAAAGCGCGGATATACTTCTTGCCGTTAACTCCATAATTCATTCGAAAACTTTCGATAACGGTATGATTTGCGCGTCCGAGCAGTCGGTAATCGTTGCGGATAAAATTTATAATAAAGTCAAAAAGGAGTTTGCAACCCGCGGTTGTTATTTCCTTGAAGGTGCAGAACTTGACAAGGTAAGAAAGACCATCATTATCAACGGCTCGCTTAATGCAAAAATAGTTGGTCAATCAGCGCATAAAATTGCTAAGCTTGCGGGCGTGGAAGTTCCCGAAAGTGCCAAAATTCTAATCGGCGAAGTTGAAAGCGTTGAACTTTCCGAAGAATTCGCGCACGAAAAGCTTTCGCCCGTGCTTGCAATGTATAGGGCAAAAGACTTCACCGACGCGCTTGACAAGGCGGAAAGACTCGTCAACGACGGCGGTATAGGTCATACTTCGTCGTTGTATATAAACGTAATAACGGGGCAAGACAAAATTCACGAGTTTTCCGAAAGAATGAAGACTTGCCGTATTCTTTTAAACACCCCCTCGTCGCACGGCGGCATAGGTGATTTGTACAACTTCAAGCTTGCGCCTTCCTTGACCTTAGGTTGCGGAAGCTGGGGCGGCAACTCCGTTTCGGAGAACGTAGGGGTAAAACATTTATTGAATATTAAAACCGTTGCGGAAAGGAGAGAGAATATGTTGTGGTTTAGGGCACCCCAAAAGGTTTATATTAAAAAGGGCTGTCTGCCCGTTGCACTTGACGAGCTGAAAACCGTCATGGGCAAGAAAAAGGCGTTTATCGTTACGGATACTTTCTTATACGAAAACGGTTTTACCAAGTGCATAACCGATAAGCTTGACGAAATGGGTATTGAACACAGCACCTTCTTTGACGTTGCGCCAGACCCCACGCTTGCTTGCGCGATAGAGGGCACCAAGCAGATGCAAGCGTTCAAGCCCGATACGATAATCGCGCTCGGCGGCGGTAGCGCTATGGATGCGGCAAAGATAATGTGGGTTATGTACGAGCACCCCGAAGTTGACTTTATGGATATGGCAATGCGCTTCGTGGATATAAGAAAGCGTATTTATACCTTCCCTAAGATGGGTGACAAGGCTTACTTTATTGCAATTCCCACTTCGGCGGGTACGGGTTCGGAAGTTACGCCGTTTGCAGTAATCACCGACGAAATGACGGGCGTAAAATATCCCCTTGCAGATTACGAGCTTATGCCTAATATGGCGATTATCGATACCGACTTGCACATGTCAGCACCCAAGGGCTTGACTGCTGCTTCGGGTATCGACGCCGTAACGCACGCCTTAGAGGCTTACGCTTCGGTAATGGCAACCGACTACACGGACGGGCTTGCAATTCAAGCGTTGAAAGTCATATTCAAATATCTTCCCGAAGCATACGAAAACGGTCAGACGGCGGTAGAGGCAAGAGAGAAAATGGCCAACGCCGCAACAATGGCGGGTTTGGCTTTTGCAAACGCTTTCCTCGGTGTGTGCCATTCAATGGCGCATAAACTCGGCGCGTTCCATCATTTGCCCCACGGCGTTGCTAACGCGCTTATGATAAACGAAGTAATCAAATTTAACTCGGCGGAAGCTCCCACCAAGATGGGCACGTTCAGTCAATACGCATATCCCAAAACTCTTGCAAGATATGCTGAAGTCGCCGACGCATTGGGCTTGGGCGGAAAGAACGATACCGAGAAGGTAAACAACCTTATAAAAGCAATAGATAAGTTAAAGGCTCAAATCGGAATTAAAAAGACCATTAAAGACTACGGCATTGACGAGAAAGACTTCTTAGACAGACTTGACGAAATGGTTGAGCAAGCGTTCGACGACCAGTGCACTGGCGCTAACCCCAGATACCCTTTAATGAGCGAAATAAAAGAAATGTATCTTAAAGCATACTACGGAAAATAAGGAGGAAATTATGAGTAAACAGATTATCTTTTCAAGGGCAGTTAAAGTTATTTACCGCGACGTTGACAAGCTTATAAAGGAATTTGACGCGAGCTATTCCAAAGCCGAAATTCTTAACGAGGCGTTGAACCACGCAAGGGTTGAAGAAACGGGCTTAAACGTCCCGAAAATTCATGCGGTGCAAGTCGTTGACGGCAAGTGGGCAATTATCCTCGACCATATCGAGGGAAAGACTTTGCAACAGCTTATGGACGAAAACCCCAACAAAGAGGACGAATATTTGAACCTTTTCGTAGACTTGCAGAGAACGGTATTTTCCAAGAAAGTTGCCAATCTTAATAAACTTAAAGACAAACTGCAAGCAAGAATTTCCGCAACTAACCCGGTGTTAGAGGTTACGACGCGTTACGATTTGCATACACGTTTAGACTCCATGCCCAAGCATACACACCTTTTACACGGCGACTTCAACCCCACGAATATAATTATCACCAAGGACGGCACTCCGTATATAATCGACTGGGCGCATGCAACGCAAGGCAATTCCTCCGCAGACGTGGCGCAAAGCTATCTTCTTTTCTATCTTGCCGGTAAAAAGGAACTTGGCGATAAATATTTAAAGCTTTACTGCAAAAAGAGCGATACGGCAATTCAGTATGTTCAGCGTTGGATACCCATAGTTGCAGCTTCTCGCCTTGTTAAAGCCAAGGAAGAAGAAAAAGAGTTTTTGCTAAGCTGGATAGATGTGTTCGATTATCAATAATTGGTAATAGAAAAATTAATAGGGCTTGATTATATTCAAGCCTTTTTTCTTGCAATTTCGCGCTTTTATGATATAATTTAAAATATGAGTAAATTATGTTGTTTCGTGGCGGTGGAATTTGTAGACGACCCACGCGTCGCGGGTTGGACTTATTGGTATCTTTGCCCGCTTGACGGCGCGGAAGTTGGCGACGAAGTTATTGCTCCGCTCGGCAGACACGACCATATTCAAAAAGGCGTAGTTAGGAAAGTGAAATACACCGAAGAAGAAAACGCGCCTTTCCCTATGCACAGCATAAAGAAGATAAAAATTTTAAACAAGGCAGAAACAGATGTACAAAATAGTAAGTAAACGCGTTTTAAATCCCACCGTTACGATGATGGATATTTACGCGCCCCTCGTTGCAAAAAATGCTGAGGCGGGGCAGTTCATAATTCTTCGCGTTGATAAAGACGGAGAAAGAATTCCCCTCACAGTCGCTGGGTACGACAGAACGGCGGGGACGGTTAAAATAATTTTTCAGATAGTCGGCGGCACGACTATGCTTTTGAACGCCAAAAAAGAAGGCGAGTTCATTGAAGACTTCGTCGGGCCGTTGGGCTGTGCAGCTAAAACCGACGGAATTAAAAAAGTTTGCATAGTAGGCGGCGGCGTCGGCTGTGCTATTGCGTTGCCCGTTGCACAAAAATTCCACGAGCTTGGCTGTGAGGTTCATTCTATAATCGGGTTCCGCAACAAAGATTTACTTATTCTGGAAGAAGAATTCAAGGCTTGTTCGGATAAACTTACGGTAATGACGGACGACGGAAGCTACGGCAGGCAAGGCGTCGTAACCATGCCGCTAAAGGAAGCTATCGAAGCGGGCGAAAATTACGACGAGGTTATAACCATAGGCCCGCTTATTATGATGAAGTTCGTGGTTGCAACTACTAAGCCGTACGGCGTGCCCACAACCGTTTCAATGAACCCTATTATGATTGACGGAACGGGAATGTGCGGCGGCTGCCGCTTAACCGTAGGCGGCAAAACTAAATTTGCTTGTGTGGACGGGCCCGATTTTGACGGCTTTGAAGTAGATTTTGACGAGGCTATGGCGCGCTCGAACGCATATGCAGAATTTGAACAGAGAGCAAGAGAAAAGAACTGTAATCTCTTGAAGGGGGCAAACTAATGGCTATTCAACCGAAAAAACACGAAATGCCTACTCAGCCCGCTTCAGTCCGTGCGCGCAACTTTGAAGAAGTCGCGCTTGGATACACGGAGGAAATTGCCGTTGCCGAGGCTCAGCGGTGCTTGAATTGTAAAAACAAACCTTGCGTAGAAGGTTGCCCTGTTAACGTTGCTATTCCCGATTTTATATCGAAAGTTAAAACGGGCGATTTCGAAGGGGCATATCAGGTTATTTCAGAAAGCTCATCACTGCCCGCGGTTTGCGGCAGAGTGTGCCCGCAAGAAACGCAGTGCGAAAGCAAATGCACCGTCGGTATTAAGTTCGAGCCCGTCGGCATAGGTAGGCTTGAGCGTTTCGTTGCCGATTGGCACAATACACACTTTAAGGGTGAACTCGCGTTACCCAAACCCAACGGACGTAAAGTTGCGGTCGTGGGCTCGGGGCCGTCGGGGCTGACTTGCGCCGGAGATTTGGCGAAGAAGGGCTATAAAGTAACCGTTTTCGAGGCGTTACATTTGGCGGGTGGAGTGCTCGTGTACGGGATACCGGAATTCAGATTACCCAAAGAGATAGTTGAAAAAGAAGTAGAAACGCTGAAAAAATACGGTGTAGACGTTGAAACTAACGTCGTTATCGGTAAAACCCTTACCGTTGATGAGCTGTTTGAGGACGGCTATGAGGCTGTTTTTATCGGTTCGGGTGCGGGCTTGCCTCGGTTTATGGGCATTAAGGGCGAGGGGCTGAAGGGCGTTTATTCCGCTAACGAATTTTTAACGCGTGCAAACCTTATGAAGGCATATCAAAGCAATTCACAGACGCCCATATTGCGTGCTAAAAGCGTTGCTGTAGTCGGTGGCGGTAACGTTGCTATGGACGCCGCGAGAACGGCTTTGCGCCTTGGTGCAGACAGCGTGCGTATAATTTATCGCCGCTCTATGGAAGAATTGCCCGCACGTAAAGAAGAAGTTGAACACGCTGAGGAAGAAGGCGTAAAATTCGATATTTTAAGAAATCCCGTTGAAATTATCGGCTATAATAATGCAGAAGACAGGCGTGACCCTAAAAACGGCACGGTTGTCGGCGTTAAAGTTATTAAGTGCGAACTGGGTGAACCGGACGAGAAGGGAAGGCGCAGACCCGTTGAAGTTGAAGGTAGCGAGTACGTCATTGACGTGGACTGCATAATCATGGCAATAGGCACGAGCCCTAACCCATTAATCAAAAATACCACCGCGGGACTTGAAGTGAATAGGCACGGTGGCATAATAGTGGAAGAAAGCACGGGCAAAACTTCGAAGGAAGGCGTCTACGCGGGCGGTGACGCCGTAACGGGCGCAGCTACGGTTATTCTTGCAATGGGCGCGGGTAAAACTGCGGCAAAGGCAATTGATACATACCTTTCAAAAAAATAAGAATAATAAGGATATGTTAGTAATGGAAGAAATTTACGAAGCATTTGACTGCGCGGATATAATAAACGTTTATAACGGCGGCACAAAAACGATATATTCTTCGGGCGGTAAAGAGTATAGCAAAATTCTTGCGTGCTGGAATGATATGATTAACGGTGCGCACGATATGCCAGCTTTTGGTGTAAGTCTTGACCGCTATACCAAAGAGGAAATGAAAAAAGGGCTTTGGGTTGAATTTGATTTTAAAAAGGTTTTAGAATGCAACGGGATGCCCTTTGAAAAGTTGCTAGTAAGTGTTGAAAGGGACGCGCAAGGCTTCAATTTGATAAGATATAACTCGGACGTCGGTTACGACGGCAGATGTTTCTATTTGGACCTTGTTGGCAAAAATATGGGCAATTTTTACGATTTATTGTTAAATTTATAGTGTTTAAATAGTACTATGTCAGACATAAATAGTTAAAAAACAAGCAAAAGCCAATAAATTTAATGAAAAAAGCGGGTCATTTAAGACCCGCTTTTATTTTTTATTATTCAACAGATTTTTTATAAGCCGCAATTGCCTTTGACAGTTGGTCGGGGCAAGAAGTGCCGTTTCTGCAAATTACTCCGGATAGAGTGTTTTGAATTTCGTCAATATCTTTACCTTCGCAAAGACGGGCAACGCCTTGTAGGTTCCCGTTACAACCGCCTATAAATCTTAGGTTGTGTAACTTGTTTTCTTCATCGACTTCGAATACAATCTGGCGCGAACAAGTGCCGTTTGTGGAATATGTAAACATTTTGCCTCCTAATCGCAAAGGTTTTCGTAAATAACCGAATAAACGTCGGCTGCTTTTTCTTCCCACTTTTTATATATGGCTTTTGCCGTTTTTTTGTCGGGAACTACGAATTTTAATTCCAAAAGGGGTTGAACGGGTGCAAGAATTTTCAAAGATACGGTGAAGGTTCCGTCAACGTTCTGATAATAGTCCGAACGGCATTCTTGCCTATTGCGGTATCTTGCGCTGTTCTTTTTAACGAATTGTGAAATTTCTTCTCTTACGCTCTTGGGAATATTTATGTAGAAATTCGCAAGAGATTCTCGCCCGTCGGGTGTAATCGTGTAAAGGGTGTCGTCGTCCTCGTTCACGACACATATAAAATTGTCGTCTTTCAGCTTATGTATAATGTTGACACAGTCCATGTACCCCATCCAACTGTTGGAGGTGGAGCACATATCCACAATAGTACGCTCGGACAAAGCGCTTTCCATTTTATCAAAAACGAAAAGAATTATTAACTTGTTTGTGGAGGTTTCGCCTATGTTCAACATAATAAATCAATAAACTTTAAAAAATTTCCCCTTTATTATACATAATAAATAAAATAAAAT
>CAMWQS010000076.1 GCA_947176485.1 uncultured Clostridia bacterium
AGGGTGTAAAATCGAAAATCCCTTTCAACGCAGGACCCGCAGGGATTAAAGAGCTTGACGCATACATTTCTGCTTTTCTTGCCGAAAACGGCGGTGAAGTGGACTATATCCACGGCGAAGAAGATTTAATAGGCTTTACCCAAAACGGCGTTGGCATATTGCTTCCCGCAATAAAAAAGAACGATTTGTTCAGCCTTATAAAGAAAAACGGCAACTTGCCCAAAAAGACTTTTTCTATGGGCGAAGGCTACGAAAAGCGGTATTACGTAGAAGCAAAGACGATAATTTAAGGAAGACTTATGTCAGTTAAGGTTTGTAAATTCGGCGGCACGTCTATGGCGGACGGCAACGTCATAAACGGAGTTAAAAAAATAATAGAAAGCGATGTGGAGCGCAAATACGTGGTAGTTTCCGCCCCCGGTAAAAGATACTCCGGGGATACCAAGGTTACCGACCTTTTGTATGCTTGTTATGCAGAGCTTCAAAAAAACGGCAACTGTAAAAAAAGCTTTCCCGCCGTTCGCGCCCGCTACGTTTCTCTCGTTAAAGAGTTGAATATTCACTTCGATATCGACGCACTTTTGGACGAAACCGAGGCCATGATAGAGCGGGAAAAGAGCGAAGATTTCACCGCTTCACGCGGGGAATATCTTTGCGCACGCATAGTTGCTGAAGTTTTGGACGCCAAGTTTATTGACGCCAAGGACGTCATTTTCTTCAACGAGGACGGCAGCTTGGACGGCGAAAAATCGTATAAAGCAATTTCTTTTGCCGTTTCGGATGCGGAACGCGCCGTTATCCCCGGCTTCTACGGTAGGGGTGCAGACGGCAAGGTTAAAACCTTTACCCGCGGCGGTTCGGATATTTCGGGCTCGGTAGTTGCCCGCGCTGTGAACGCCAGCGTGTACGAGAACTGGACGGACGTTTCGGGCTTCCTTGCCTGCGACCCGCACATAGTTGATAGCCCCGTAAAAATCAAGACCATATCCTATAAGGAGCTGCGCGAGCTCAGCTATATGGGTGCAAACGTTTTACATAGTGACAGCATTTTCCCTCTTAGAAAGGCAAATATCCCCATTCAGATTAAGAACACCTTTAGCCCCCAAGACGCTGGCACTTCAATTCTTCCCAGCACGCGCTATACGCCGAGTGGTAGCTTGGTAACCGGCGTTGCGGGCAAAAAGAATTTTACCGTACTTTTCATTGAAAAATCGCATATGAACGCCGAAGTCGGCTTTATCTGCAAGGTTTTGGGCGTATTCGTAGAAGAAAATATCCCCATCGAGCATATTCCTTCGGGCATAGACACGATGTCGCTCGTCGTTGAAAGCGGCAGGCTGCCCAAGGAAAAGCTTGACGTTATAATCGAAAAAATCAAAGCGGCAGTTGCGCCCGATATTATCCGCGTAATTGAGGATATAGCTTTAATTGCAACGGTTGGGCACGGAATGTCCTCGTCAGTCGGTACTTCCGCAAGGCTATTTAACGCAATCGCTAACGCAAATATCAACATAAAAATGATAGACCAAGGTTCAAGCGAACTGAACATTATAGTCGGCGTAAAGAACGAAGACTATGAAAAATGTATCCGCGCCATCTATTCTGAATTTTTCAACTAACCGAAAACAATGCCGCAAATGAAAAAGCGCAAATTATCGCGCAGCAAAATTATTGCTATCGTAATGGCGGGTTTAGCACTTCTTGCCGTAATTTCAATTCTAATCGTCAACGCTTTCATTCCCGTTAAATACCTTTCGTCGTACCTCGTTTCCAAGTCGTT
The DNA here is from genome assembly GCA_947176485.1 of uncultured Clostridia bacterium. Classification (GTDB taxonomy): domain Bacteria; phylum Bacillota; class Clostridia; order Christensenellales; family Borkfalkiaceae; genus Coproplasma. The sequence goes on from CAMWQS010000076.1 coordinate 1,781, forward strand.
AAACGAAGTCGGGCAAATGCGCGTAAATTTCTTGGACGTCGGCAACGGTGACTGTACGATAGTCGAGCTACCCGACGGCAAAGTGCTTTTAATTGACGGCGGCGACGGAACATATTCACATAATCTTAAAATTTTTAAAGAGTTAAACCGCCGCAAAATCGATAAAATAGATTACCTTATATGCTCGTCGGTTGAAAACGACGGCTGCGGCGGACTTGCGGAAATTTTAAAATATAAAGAGGTAGATAAGGTTTTTGCGCCTTACTGCCCGTTGGTTTATATTTCCGAAGGCTATAAATCTTTTTGCGACGAGCTGCAAAAGCGCAGCGGAGAGCCGTCTTATTGTGAGTACGGTATTGGAGTAGAAGGTGACGATTACTTCTTTTGTTTTCTGTCGCCAGACTATCACGGTGTTGATGGCGGAGAGTACGACGAGCTGCTAAAAGACCCCACGACGAAAAATATCAAAAACGCTTCAGCCGTTATCTGGCTTGAATACGGCGGCGTAAGCTTTCTGTTTTTAAGTGGCGTCGGACGAGCAGTCCAAACGAAGCTGATGGACTATTACCTTATTACGGGGCTGGAATTTAGCGGGCGCAAGATAGATATTGCTAACTGTAACGTATTAAAAATGTCCGACCACGGCTCCGAAGAAGGCGCTTACACACCTTTTCTCGATTTTATTAAACCCGAAACGGCAATAATCTCGGTTGGCGAGAACGGAAGGGGACTTCCCACCTTGGCGGCACTGTCAAACGCGCAGAACTCCGTCGGCGACAGCCTTTACAGAACGGACGAGCTGGGCACGGTTACGTTTACCGTCAAAGACGGAAGCTACGAAATTTCAAAGGAGAAAAAATGAAGCTAACTACTGCGGGAGAATCGCACGGCAAGGCCCTTATAGGAATTATCGAGGGATTGCCTTCCAACTTAAAAATTGACGTTGAAGAAATCAACCGTTATTTAGCACTTCGCCAAAGCGGCTACGGTAGAGGGGGCAGGCAGAAGATTGAAAAGGATACCGTTGAAATTATAAGCGGTGTCAGAAATCTTCTCACTCTCGGCAGCCCGCTTTCTTTTGCAGTACGAAATAAGGACTACGAAAACTGGCGTGAAGTCGTCGCACCCGAGGGTTGCGATACTCAGCAAAGGCAGCTTACGAAGGTCCGCCCCGGGCACGCCGATTTGACGGGCGTTTTAAAGTACGATCAGACCGATGCACGCAATATTTTAGAGCGTGCAAGTGCGCGTGAAACCGCCGCAAGAGTCGTGGGCGGAAGTATCGCAAGGCAATATTTAAAGGCTTTGGGCGTGGAAGTTTCGGGCTACGTAAAATCAGTCGGAAACGTCGTAGACCCCCATATATATGCCTTTGAACGCCTTTCCGAGGCAAAAAACCACTTGCTTTTTATGCTTGACGGTGAAAAGGAGCGTGAAGCCGAAAAACTTCTCGATAAGCTTAAAGCGGAGGGCGACACCGCAGGTGGCATAATCGAAATTCGCGTTAAGGGTTTAAAGAGCGGCTTCGGTAGCTGTATGCAGTATTCAACCAAGCTTGACGCAATTTTGTGCGGCGCAATCATGAGCGTACAAGCTATCAAGGGCGTTGAAGTTGGCTTAGGCTTCGAAGCGGCTAAAAAGGAAGGCAGTAAGGTTCACGACGAAATATATTATGACGGCGGCTACTTCCGCAAAACCAACAACGCAGGCGGTATAGAGGGCGGAATGTCCAACGGTGAAGAAATAGTTCTCCGTGCGGCTATGAAACCCATTCCCACGCTTATGAAGGGACTGAACACCGTCGATATTTCCAATAATCAACCCGCAAAAGCCGCGGGCGAAAGAAGTGACGTCGCGGCAGTCTGCGCGGCTGAAATCATCTTGGAAAGCGTCGTTGCGTTTGCCCTTGCGGACATGGTTTCCCAAAGACTTGGCGGCGACAATATGGGCGAGGTGTTGGAAAGATACAACGCTTTGAGGTAAAATATGCAGGATATAACCATAAAAACCGCAACGGTCGAAAGTGTAATTCACTGCGGTGCGGGTGCGTTTGATAAATACGCCCCCGAACTGAAAAACAGACAATTATTTCTTATCACGGACAGCACCGTTGACAAACTGTACGCTGACCTTTTAAATACAACTTTTGGCGAAAATACCCCCAAATTCGTATTCAAAGCGGGGGAAAAGAGCAAAACCACTCGCACGCTCCTTGCAATTTTGCAGAAAATGCTTGAATGCGGTATGCGTAGAAATTGCCTCGTAATCGCCTTTGGTGGTGGGGTAGTAGGCGATATCGCGGGGCTTGCCGCCGCGCTCTATATGCGCGGGGTTAAACTCGTGCAAATTCCCACCACGCTTTTGGCGCAAGTCGATAGTTCGGTCGGGGGTAAAACCGCAGTCGACATGTGCGGCGTTAAAAACGTTATAGGTACTTTCTATCAGCCCCAAGAAGTAATAGCCGACCCTCGCTTTTTGTCAACTTTACCCAAAAGGGAGATAAGGTGCGGGCTGGGCGAAATAATCAAACACGGCGCACTGAATGCGGAAATATTCAAAAAGCTGAAGGCAAACGAAAGAAAGCTTACGAAGCCAGAATTTCTCGAAGATATAATTTATTACAATATCGCGCATAAGGCTAACGTCGTTACCGAGGACGAAAAGGAAACGACGGGGCTCAGAAAGACCTTGAACTTAGGGCACACCACAGGGCACGCTTTAGAGCTTTTATACGGCAAGCTTTCCCACGGGGAGTACGTTTTAACGGGTATGTACTACGAGCTTCAAATTGCGCGAAACTTAGGCATATGTGGGGGCCAATACGCAAAAAGTATTGAAAAATTGATACTTAAAGTATTGAAAAAGGTACCCACCTTCGACGGCATTGAAAAAGCTGCCGAGCTTGCCCTTCACGATAAAAAGAACGATACCGAGCTTATATCTATAATCGTTCCCAAATGCGAGGGCGAAAGCGCGGAAATTAAGATAAAGAAAGACGAATACGCTAAATATTTAAAGCAGATTTCCGACGATTTAAGGGGTTAAAATGACTAAGAAGAAACTTGCGGTTATCGGTAAGGACGTATCAAAGTCCACAAGTCCGCAAATTCACAACTTCATTGCAAGCCGTTTAAGCTTAGCGGTAGAGTACGATAAAATCTCTATCCACGAAAGCGAGTTTGAAGGTAGGATAGACGCGTTAATTGCGGCATATGACGGGGTCAACGTAACTATTCCCTATAAATTGGCAGTCATTCCGCACCTTAAAAATATTGAAGGCGACGCTAAAGTTTTCGGCGCGGTTAACACCGTTAACTGCTTGACTCTTACCGGCGACAATACCGACGGGCTCGGCTTCATGCTTATGCTTAAAAATAACGGCGTTGACGCTTGCGGCAAGAAGGTTCTTCTTTTGGGTGCCGGTGGCGCGGGCAGAAGCGTCGCCAAAAAACTTTTAGACGCAGGCGCGCAAATTTTTGTATACGATAAGAATACCGAAAACGCAAAGTCGTTGGAGCAAGAGTTTAATGGCGTTCACGCCTTGGATGAAATTGCGGACGAGCCTTATTATCTGATTATCAACGCAACGGGTGTGGGAATGCACAAGACCGAAGGAATTTCCCCCGTAGGCGAAAAGCTTTTAAGCCTTTGCGAGGTGGCGGTTGATTTGATTTACGTTCCCGAAAAGAGCGAATTTCTCCGCCTTGCAGAGAGCAAAAACAAAAAAATTATTAACGGAAAAGCTATGCTTTTCTATCAAGCGTATTACGCGGACTGTATCTTCTTCGGTTTAAAACCCGACGAGGCGCAAGCAAAAAAATTATTTACGGAATTTAACGAGGTGGTAAAATGAAACTTCTGTTTATCAACGGTGTCAACCTTAATATGACCGGCGTTCGTGAAAAAGGTGTATACGGCACGGCAACTCTTGAAGAAATCAATAAAGATATTGCCGCGCACTTCAAAAACGATAAATGCGAATTTTATCAAAGCAACTTGGAGGGCGATATCTGCACCAAACTGCAACAAGCCGACTGCGACGGTATAATTTTAAATGCGGGGGCGTTTACCCATTACAGTTACGCAATACGCGACGCCATCGCGGCAATAAAAATTCCCGTTGTGGAAGTTCACTTGTCTAACGTGCACGCCCGTGAAGAGTTCAGACATAATTCCGTTTTGTCTGAAGTGTGCAAGGGCGTTATCTGCGGGTTCGGTAAAAACAGCTATATCCTGGCGGGCGAAAGTTTTAAGCTATGAATATAGTTTTAATCGGTATGCCCGCAAGCGGGAAGACCACCGTTGCCGCCGCTTTGGCGAAAGACTTGGGGCTTAAAGTGCTTGATACTGACGCGCTTATAGTCCAAAGGCACGGTGAAATAAATAAGATTTTCGAAAAGTTCGGTGAAGAACATTTCCGCAACCTTGAAAGCGAGACTGTCAACGATGTTGCAAAAAATACCGACGCCGTCATATCAACGGGCGGCGGGTGTCCTTTACGCAAAGAAAACGTGCTTGCTTTGAAAAAGAGTGGCAAGATAATTTTTTTGCGCACTTCGATTAACGAACTTATAAGAAGAACGGAAGGGGACGGAACACGCCCCCTTTTAAAGGGTGAAAGGGAAGAAAGGCTTAAAAGCCTTTTATCCGTACGCACGCCCGTCTACGAAGAAGCTGCGGACTTCACGGTAGATACGGACGGACTTACCCCCGAAGAAATTGCAAAGAAAATTACGGAGTTTATAAGATGAAAACTGCGCTTGTTACGGGCGGGACCAAGGGAATAGGCAAGGCAATTGCGCTCGCGTTTTTAGAGCGCGGCTACGAAGTGGTGTTAAATTACGCTCACGACGAAATAACCGCACTTGCTACGCAAGAAGAATTCAATATGCTAGGCTACTGCCCCGTGCTGCTCCGCGCCGATGTTTCGGACGAGGCGCAAGTCAAGGCTATGTTTAAAGAGTTTTTCTCCATCTACGAAAGGCTTGACGTGCTTGTAAACAACGCGGGTATTTCGCTTATAAAAGTTATTCAGGACACGACGCCGAACGATTGGAACAGAGTTTTTGACGTTAACGTCAAAGGCACTTACCTTTGCAGTCGGGAAGTCGTTGACAAAATGGTCTTCGTGGGCGGTGGTGCAATAGTCAACGTCGCCTCTATCTGGGGCGAAGTCGGGGCAAGCTGCGAGGTAGCTTATTCCGCATCTAAGGGTGCGGTCATTGCATTTACCAAAGCCCTTGCCAAAGAGCTTGCGCCTTCTTTGGTGCGTGTTAATTGCGTGTCTCCGGGCGTTATCGATACTGAAATGAACTCTCATCTGTCGGGTGAGGAAATGGAAGAGCTTATCACTTCCATTCCTATGGAAAGAATAGGCACCCCCGCAGACGTTGCAGAGGCTTGCGTTTTCCTTGCGGAAAGTTCGTACGTTACTGGCGAAGTTCTGTCGGTCGGTGGCGGCTTCGGTAAGTAAAAACGCCAAGGGATATTTACATTATTTTTTTACAAAAAAAAAGTAATTTTGAAAAAATTTTCGTATTACTT
>CAMWQS010000077.1 GCA_947176485.1 uncultured Clostridia bacterium
TAAAAACGAGGAGGAATTCATGTAATGGAAAAGAGAAAATTCAGAAGCAAGAAGGCGGCGGAAAAGGCCTCGCTTATTGCAATTTACGCAATACTGATAATCATTTCACTCATCTGGCTGATACCGTTTTTAATGCTTATCATCTTGTCGTTTAGGGGCGAACAGGTAGGTATGTCAGCCGACTATCTTTTCCCCAAAGAGTGGTCGTTCGATAACTATATTAAGCTGTTTACCGAAACCAAGTTTTTAACCTGGTACGGCAACACCTTACTCGTTTCGGTTGTGGTTACGATTTTCCAAACGATTATAGTTTTAATGACCAGCTACGCCTTATCGAGGCTCCGCTTTAAAATGCGTAAACCGCTTATGAATATAATGCTGATTTTGGGAATGTTCCCCGGCTTTTTATCCATGACGGCGGTGTACTTCGTACTTAAAGAAATCAACCTTACGCAGAACCTCCTCGGGCTTATGCTCGTGTTCACGGCAAGCTCGGCAATGCAGTACTACATTTGCAAAGGCTTCTTCGATACAATCCCCAAGTCCTTGGACGAGGCGGCAAGAATAGACGGCGCAAGTAGGCACACGGTATTTTTGAAAATAATTCTACCCCTTGCAAAGCCCATTATAATCTACACGATTTTAACGGCGTTTATCGCGCCCTGGGGCGAGTATATGTTCTCGTCGTTCATTATGCTGGGCGACCCCGACAAATTCACCGTGGCGGTTGGTATGAAGTCTTGGCTGGATAACTCCACGCTTGCAAGCGAATACTTCACGGTATTCTGCGCGGCGGCGGTTATAGTTTCAATTCCCATAACTGCGCTGTTTATTTGGTTGCAGAGATATTACGTCGAGGGCGTAACGGGCGGCTCGGTAAAAGGTTAAAGAGGTATTTTTATGGCTAACGTAAGTTTAAAACATATTTATAAGGTTTATCCCAACGGCACGAAAGCGGTAAACGATTTCAATATGGAAATTCAGGATAAAGAGTTTATCGTGTTCGTAGGTCCTTCGGGCTGCGGCAAATCGACCACGCTCAGAATGATAGCGGGGCTTGAGGATATTTCCGCGGGCGAGCTTAAAATCGGCGATTTAATCGTAAACGATATGGAGCCGAAGGACAGGGATATAGCGATGGTTTTCCAAAACTACGCGCTGTACCCGCATATGACCGTTTACGACAATATCGCTTTCGGGTTGAGGCTTCGTAAGCTCCCCAAGGACGAAATTCACCAAAAGGTTTTGGAGGCGGCTGAAATTCTCGGCATAACCGAATACCTTAACAAAAAGCCCAAGGAAATGTCCGGCGGACAGAGACAGAGGGTTGCGCTCGGCCGTGCGATTGTGCGCGAGCCGAAGGTTATGCTTTTGGACGAACCTTTGTCCAACCTTGACGCGAAACTAAGGACGCAGATGCGTGCGGAAATTTCCAAGCTGCACGCAAAACTTAAGACGACGTTTATCTACGTAACGCACGACCAGGTCGAGGCGATGACGATGGGAACGAGAATAGTCGTTATGAAGAACGGCTTCGTTCAGCAGATAGACACGCCCAAAAATTTATACAATTACCCCGCGAACAAATTCGTTGCGGGCTTCATAGGAACGCCGCAGATGAACTTCTTCGAGGGCACGCTTTTGAAGAAGGGTGATAGCGTAGCTATCAAGTTCGACAATTCCGAGGCGGAAATCACCGTTCCGTACTCAATGCTGTACAAGGCAAAGCCCGCTTATTTGGACGGCAACGCGAAGGTTTACATAGGGCTCCGTCCCGAGGACGCCACCATTGCAAACGAAGGCGGCGCGCTTATCAAAGTTAAGGTTTCCCACAAGGAGGAGCTTGGCAGCGAAACGCTCGTATACGGCGATATCAACCTCGAAGGCGACGGCTACGGCGAAGGCAGCACGAGAATTATTATAAAGGACACGGGCGACAAAGAATATAACAGCGGCGATATAATTACCGTGGCTTTGAACCTTAACCGCGTACACCTTTTCGACAAGGAAACCGAGCAATCCGTATTGCCCCGTATCCCCGAGTACAACTATCTTGACTGCGAGGTTAAGGGCGGCAAGCTTAAATTCCTCGGTGCCGAGCTCGATCTGCCCGAGGCGGCAAAGTGCGCCGACTTGAAGGGCGAGCTTCTTCTGCCTACGGACGCAATAACCTTGAACGGCAGCCTTAAAGCCGAAGTCGTTTCGTGCGAGAAAATAGGCGGCGTGAATTTACTTGCCTTGACGCTTAACGGTAAAAGGCTTTACGCTGTATCGCCCGAGTGCGTAGAGGCAAAGAGCGTAAATATCGGCGTTGACTTTAAAAAGATAACCGTAATTTCGGGCGGGGAAAAAGTCGTTACGCCTATGCCCGAGGTGAACGGATTTGCCTGCAAGTTCGTAAAGAAAAAGGCGGTTGAAGAGGTAGAAGAAAACGGCAAGACGAAAAAGAAGAAGGTTATACGCTTCGGGTTTGCCGTAGGTGATAATTTCTTCGAGGCGTCGGAAGAGAATTCACAAAAAATATTTGCCGCGCTCGGCATTAAAAAAGCTTTCACTGCGGGGCTTAAAATGGAATGCGGCGCGTACGACCTTGCGGTATCCGAAAAGGGTATCGCGGCAAGCGTTATGGAAACGCTTGATTACGGCTGCGAAAAGTTCTTGAAGTGCAAGGTCGGTGAAAATACCGTGTTCGTCAAGTGCGAAGACGAGGTAAAGGGTGATATCCATCTTTTGCCCGATTTCGGAAAAGTCGGGGTGGTGGAAACCGAAAGGGATATTAAAATAATTTAGCTTACTTATGGACAGAAACGAATTTACGAATAAACTTAAAGAGCTTGTAACGGACGGGAAGACGACGGTTGAATTGTACAACGAGATTTCCGCCTACGCTATGAGCTACGGGTTGGCAAAAGCTACTAAGCCCGCCGAAAGAAACGCTTACTATCTTTCGATGGAGTTTTTGATAGGGCGGAGCTTTTACAATAACCTTATGGAGCTTGGGCTTCTCGAAGAAACGAGGGAAGTGCTTGCCCAAAAGGGAATAGACATAAATATTTTCGAAGAAATAGAGGATGCGGCTTTAGGTAACGGCGGGCTCGGAAGGCTTGCCGCGTGCTTCCTCGATTCCGCGGCGGGGCTTGGGCTGCCGCTGCACGGCTACGGAATAAGGTACAAGTACGGGCTTTTTAAACAGGCGATAAAAAACGGCTTTCAAGTGGAGCTACCCGACGATTGGCAACGCTTCGGCGACCCTTGGTCGATACGAAAGGATAGCGAAAAGCGCGTAATAAAGTTTGCGGATATGCTCGTTACGGCGGTGCCCTACGACGTGCCCGTGTTTGGCAAGCGCGTAAACAATTTGCGGCTTTGGCAAGCCGAAGGAAGTAGAGCGGCGGAAAAAATCAGCGAATATCTCTACCCCGCAGACGATACCGAAGACGGTAAGCTTTTAAGGCTCAGGCAAGAATATTTCTTCTCTGCGGCGGCAGTGGGAGAGCTTCTTGATAAGCATATAAAAAAGTACGGCAAAAGGTTTGATAATTTTGCGGACTATAACGTAATTCAGCTTAACGATACTCACCCCGTGCTTGCTATTGCGGAATTAATAAGGTTACTTACGGCGGACTATAAGGTCCCCTTCCACGACGCGCTTGAAATTGCGAAGAAGACCTTCGCGTACACTAACCACACGATACTGCCCGAGGCGTTAGAGTGCTGGGGCGCGGACTTGGTGAAAAAGATTTTGCCCGATATTTACGCGCTTTTAATAAAGATACATTTAAAGCAGAAGGAAGAATTCGAAGGTCTTAAATGTACCAAAGAAGAAGCGTTGGATATGTCGGTATATTCAAACGAAAAGTTTTCTATGGCGAACCTTGCGCTGTTCGTGGGTAAAAGCGTAAACGGCGTTGCGCGGCTGCACACCGAAATTTTAAAGAGCAATCTTTTTAAAACGGCTTACAAGTATTACCCCGACAAGTTCCAAAGCAAGACGAACGGCGTAACGCAAAGAAGATGGCTCGCGCTTTGCAACGGTGAGCTGTCCTCGCTTTTGGATAGTACGCTCGGCGACGGCTGGCGGGAAGATATATCTTTATTGACCGACTTGAACGGGCACGTTGAAGAAATAGCCGACGACTTTATAAAGGTTAAAGCAAAGAAGAAAAGGCAGCTTTTCGAGCATATACGGAAAAACGAGGGCGTTGATATCCCCGAAAACTTTATCGTTTTTTCCCAAGTAAAAAGACTGCACGAGTACAAGCGGCAGCTGATGACGGCTTTTGCAATTCTTGAAATTTACAAGGGCTTAAAGGACGGAAAGATAAAAGATTTTCAGCCTTCGGTGTTCGTGTTCGGCGCAAAGAGCGCGCCCAGCTATAAGCGGGCTAAGGCTATCATAAAATTTATAAACGAAATCGCCGCAAAGGTGAATGCGGATAAAGACACGAACGGGCTTTTGAGGGTAGTGTTCGTGCAGAACTACAACGTATCCTACGCCGAAAAAATAGTGGCGGGCACGGACGTATCCTTGCAGGTTTCCACCGCAGGGCTTGAGGCAAGCGGCACGGGGAATATGAAGTTTATGATGAACGGCGCGGTAACCTGCGGAACGATGGACGGGGCGAATATAGAAATAGTCGAGCTTGCGGGCAGAGAAAATAACTATATTTTCGGCGCGGAGGTGGACGAGATAGAGCGGCTTAAAAAGGACGGCTACGAGCCTTCGAAGCTGTTAAAAAGTAACGCCTTGCACAACTACGCCGTATCTTCGCTTATAGACGGAACATTTTCGGACGGCGGCACGGGTTGCTTTAAGGAGCTGTATAACGCGCTGACGGTGGGGGCGTCGTGGCACAAGCCCGACAACTACTTCGTTTTACACGATTTGGAAAGCTTGGTCAATACACTTTTGAAAATCAATTCGGATTACAAAGACGGAAAAGCGTTTGCGATTAAACAGCTTAAAAATACGGCTAACTCGGCGTACTTCTCGTCGGACAGAACGATAAAGGAATACGCAAACGATATTTGGAAAATATAATTTTAAAGGCGTGTGAGGTTAAAACTCACACGCCTTTAAACTAATAAAAATCTTTCGGCGGACGGATATTGCAAAACCGTTTGGTATATGGTATAATTCGTTTATCGGGGGAAAGTTATGAAAAATATTGCAATCGTTGAAGACGAAGACGCGGCAGCCGAATTGCTGACTTCTTATATCGTCAAATACGGCAAGGCGTACGGTAACGAGTTTAACGTTGTAAGATTTAAAAATGCGGTTGAGTTCCTTGAAGGCTACAAAGCCGTTTATACCGTGGTGTTTATGGACATTCAGATGCCGAAGATGAACGGTATGGACGCCGCAGTGGAACTTAGAAAGCTCGATAAAGCCGTTTCTTTGATATTCATCACGAATATGATACAGTACGCACAGAAGGGCTACGAGGTGGACGCGGTAAGCTTTTTGGTTAAACCCGTCAGCTACTTCGATTTTTCTATGAAATTCAGAAAGGCGTTGGATATAAGCGTATTGAACGAGGAGCGGACTATAATAGTCAAAAATCAAGGCGGGCTGTGCCGTATTTCCACCGACAAGCTTATGTACGTGGAAATAATAAGCCACAGGCTTTATTATCATTTGGTTGACGGCGTGGTTGAGGTTACGGGCGTACTTTCCGCGGTTGAAAAGGAGCTGAGTGCTTACGGCTTTTTAAGGTGCAACAAGTGCTATATCGTCAACCCTCAGTTCGTGGTAAGCGTAAAGGGCTTCAACGTGCAGGTGGGCAACAGCGTTTTGCAGATTAGCCGACCGCGCCGCGCCGCGTTTTTATCCGAGCTTGCCAACTGGTATGCGGGAATCGGGAGATAGTAAATGGGCGAGGTCGTTTCGGTTTATTTAAAAATTATAATCGAGTTTTTGGCTGAGCTGTACATTTTTTACGGGTTGGTCGGCTTCAGATTGGAGCGTTCGAAATATTTTATTCTGAAATTGGTTTCGGGGCTTGCCGCCGTGCTTGCGGTGGCTTTCGGCGTGGCGTATTTCTATTGGCTTTACGGAAGCACCGTTTGGGGCAGAATTTTAGTTTACTTGTTCCTGTTTGGAATAACCACGCTGCATTTCAGGCTGTGCTTTAACGAAAGCTACAAAACCGTGCTTTTTTGCTGCTTGCTTGCGTACGCGGCGCAGAATATAGTTTATAAGCTTTTCCTTATTCTGTGGTGCACGGGCGAACAGCTTGGGCTCTTCGATTCGTGGGGGAACCTTTTCGAGCTGTATTACAGGCTTTTGTATTATTCCTTCTTTATTGCGGTTACGGCGGGGCTGTATTTTTTACTTATACGCCGCCAAAGCAAACGGATTTCAAACAGCCAAATAAACAACCGTATGCTTGCAATCGCTTTCAGCGTGCTTTTAGTAACCGTCGTGCTGTGCTCTTGCGAGGATATTTATTTTGCCGAGCTAAGCGGGGTGAAGGAAAACCGTTACTCCGTGTACGAGTATTTTGCGCTTAGGCAAACGGGCAACGCACTTTCCGTCGTGTGCTGTGCGGTGGTGCTTTTGCTTATAGATAAATCGGTAGAGGAGCGCGATTTAAAGCGGGAAGTGGAGTATCTTCAATACACCGTAAGGCAAGGCGAAAGGCAGTACGAAATTTCAAAGGACACTATCGATATGATAAATATCAAGTGCCACGATATAAAGTACAAGCTGGGCTCTCTCGTCGATAACGGAAAATATTCGGCGTCGGCGGTGGACGACTTGCGAAAAAGTATATCCATATACGACAGCAAGATAGAAACGGGCAATAAAATTTTGGACGTGCTTTTTACCGAAAAAAGCCTTTATTGCGAGCAGAACGGCATAACCTTTTCGTGTATGGCTGACGGGGAAAAGCTTGAATTCATTTCGGACGGCGACCTTTATTGCCTTTTCGGAAACATTTTGGATAACGCGCTTGAAGCGGTTAACGCCATATCCGAAAAAGAGCGCAGAATTATAAACGTAGTCATAAAAGTAAAAAACGGTATGCTTATAATTCAGGAGGAGAATTATTTCGACGGGCAGCTTGATTTTAAGGACGGTTTGCCGCAGACCATTAAGGAAGACAAAAATTACCACGGCTTCGGTATGCGCAGCATCAAGATGATAGTGCACAAATACGACGGCGAATTGACCGCCTCGGTAACCGACGATATTTTCAATTTGAATATAATTTTCAGTTTTGGCAATGTAAAAATCTGACAAAATAAGTAAAATAATTACAGAT
>CAMWQS010000078.1 GCA_947176485.1 uncultured Clostridia bacterium
TGCTACCACTCCACAAACACAAAAGGCACTGACGATTAGTCAGTGCCTTTTTGCTATATATTCAAAATTAAAAGTTCACGTTATCTTGCGTTACAAGTGCGTAAAGAAGCGTTGAGAAGGTTTCAAAGTGCTTCATTATACGTCCGGGGAAGTATTTATTGATATACTCTAAATAGTCGTTTTTCGTATTCATCAGCATGCCTACGAGATAGGTTTCACCGTAACCGGTATAGTCGGGAATTTCCCAGTTGGTTGCTTCAAAATAAACGTAAGGTATTCCCCTATTCCTAAAGCCGAGGTGGTCGCTCCAAGTGCCGGTAGAAGGAGATGCATACGAGGGAACTTCTTTGCCTTCTTCTTTGTCTTCGGGAGAGAGATTGTCCCACGTCCAAGGATTACTTTTAAACGAAAGCCCCAAAGACTTAGCAACTGCCATTGCGTTGTCGTACGCTTCGGTCTTAGTAACGATTTTATTTTCGTTGTCCTGAACGCCGCCGTATAAGTATGCATAATCTCCGCAAACGAGCGAGTCAAGGTTAATCATATAAAGCGTATTTGCAACTTCCTCTTCCGTCATTGCATTTGCATAAGCCAAAGAACCGTACTTACCGTATTCCTCTGCGGTAAAGAATACGAAGGTTATCGTATACTCAAGGTCCATATTAACTATTTTTTCAGCTGTGGTAAGCGCAAGGGAAATGCCCGAGCCGTTGTCACCCGTGCCGTCGCCGTCGTAGTGCGCACCTACTATAATCTGCTTTTCACTCTTACCTTTCTTGGTAACGGCAATATTCGGCGTAGTTACGTCTACTTTGACGTACTCACCGCCCTCGGCTTCCACGTAATTCCAACCTTGTCTACTATATGATTTGCCGTCTGTTTCGTACTTGTCAACGGCTGTTAACTTTTCAGCCAAATTAACGTCATTCTTATAATACCTTGAAAAGGTTGCGGGTTGATAAATAATATCCTCTTCGGCATAGCCAGCTTGAATTAAATTCCAGCTAATCCACTTTTGTGCAAACTTAAAGTTCTCACCGGCAAGGCAGTCCCTATCCTTGACCATTGCATCTATATACTGCAATTTTGCATAACACTCGGCAGCATATTCCGTTGCCGTCTCTTCCGTTTTAAGCGAATTTTTTATTTCTTCTAACGTTTGCTCGTAGTTTGCAAGCTGACTTTTCAACTCGTCGATTTCCGAATCGGAATTGCTGCAACCCGCTGCACTTATAACGAGACAGGACGAAAGCGCACCCGTGAGCAAAATGGAAGTAATCTTTTTGTTAAATTTCATTATATTATCCTTCTTCAATTTTTATATTCACGATTATATTCACTTTTTGCCAGTATGTCAAACATTTTTATGCATAATCATACATTTTTTTGAATGTTTATAAATTAACAAAATTTGTTAATTTTAAAATTTTTCACGCGCTTTTCAATATTGAAAAATACGGATACGCTTGAAAAACCTTATCGCATTTGATATAATAAAAGAAAACCAATAATCAGGGTTACACAATGGAAAAGAATTTAAGTGATTTTTGCACTTGCAACGACCGCGCTTGCCCGCTTCACCCCACAAATCACGACAAGGGCTGCTCGCTTTGCATACAAAAGAATATAAAGAAAAAGGAAATACCGTCTTGCCTTTTCAACGCCGCTGGCGGCTATCCGAGTGAAGACGGCTACTCCTTTGAAGCGTTTGCCAAGCTCATACTCGGAAACACGGCGCAAATTGACAAATGCGATTAAAAATGATAGAATTATTATATAAATGAAAGACAAGAAATTTAAACAAAAGCGCAAGGCGTGGTTCCGCGCATTAAAAGGTTTATTGAAGGTCCACTTCAAAAAACCCAAGTTCATTTATTCGGGCGGTAAGCCGACGAACGGCTCGATTATCCTAAGTAATCACGAAGGTGCTTCCTCCCCAATGATGCTTGAAATTTACGCGGACTTCCCCATAAGAATGTGGGGCACCTACGAAATGAATTCGGGGTTGAAAAGCGTTTATAAATATCTGTCGCGCATATATTTCCACGGAAAGAAGCACTGGAACATACACCTTTCAAAATTCTTGGCAATATTTGCGTGCCCCTTCGTCAATCTTTTCTACAAGGGATTAAACCTTATCGCAACTTATAGGGACGTCAGGCTTTACAACACCATTTCCGAGAGCGTGCGGGCAGTAAAGGATAATAAAGAAAATATCGTTATCTTCCCAGAAAATTCCGATAACGGCTACTTTAAGCACCTTAAAAGCTTTTACGCCGGTTTCGTTGTTTTGGCGCAGCAGCTTTTTAAAAACGGGATAGACGTTCCCATTTACGTTGCGTATTACAAGACCGAAACCCGCGAATACGTTTTCGACGCGCCCGTACTTTTCAGCGAATTGAAAGCTGCTTACGGCAGCAAAACCGAAATTGCAAGCCACCTTTTAGAGAGATGCAACGCAATAGGCAACCCCGATTTGCAACAGCAAACGGCTTAACACACTTTTTGCTTTTTATTTTGCTTGATAATAGGCAATAAAAATACTAAAATTGAAATAAATTCGGAGGCAATTTATGATTAACGAAAAAATAGCAAAACTTATAAACACCCAAGTAAACAAAGAACTTTATTCGGGGTACCTCTACCTCGATTTTGCAAACTACTATGCAGACGAAGGACTTGACGGCTTTGCACACTGGTACGAAATTCAAGCGCAAGAGGAACGCGACCACGCCATGATGATGCGCCGCTACCTTATCGACAACGGTATTAAAGTTACCTTTGATAAGATAGACAAGCCTGACAAGACTTTTGCAAAGACGGAAGACCCGCTTAAAGCCGGCTACGAGCACGAGCAATACGTTACGTCTTTAATCAACAACATTTATGCTGAAGCCGCAAAAATTCACGATTACAAGACGATGCAGTTTTTAGACTGGTTCATTAAGGAACAAGGCGAAGAAGAAAAAAACGCCGAAGATATGTTAAAGAAGTTCCACCTTTTCGGACACGATGCAAAGGGGCTTTACTCTTTAAATCAGGAGCTTGCCGCAAGGATTTACACCCCTTCCACCACCGGCCCCGCAATGTAATTAAATATTAACGGCGTGATACTCTCCCGCCGTTTTATTTTATAATCTTGAAAATTCCGTTCATATCTGTTATAATATTTTTAAGGTTTATATAATGAAAATCAAAAATGTACGATGGACAAAAAACTCTACCTTTACCCTACTTTACATAATAGGCTTTCTCGGCGCGGGGATAATAGGTTTTTTCAGCACTTCGTATTTTGCTTACGAAGAATTCAACTCTTTGGTTGCTGACATTTTCTATCTCATCTTCCTTTCGCTTGTATTCGTTGCGGCGCTGGTACAGGATTTAATGTCCGACAAATCGATTACTGACAAAATAATAAGCGTCTTTGTATTCGGCGGCGGGTTTGTTCTGTTTTTACTACTTTTTATTTTAGGCGGAGTGACAAATCTTATCGCAATTATTTATTCGGCAATATTTTGCATGATACTCGTTTGTCAATGCGTATTGACAATGCGCAAGGGTCAAAAAGTAAAACCGAACATCAAGCAGTTTGTCTGCATAGGATTTTTGATGTTGGCTCCCGCAATACGTCTGTTATTGACTGAGTTTGTAAAAGAAACTTATTTTTTGTGGGCACTTATACCTGCCGGTGTTATTTCCTGCACATTAATTCCGATAGGATTCGTTTTATTGCATAAAGTATGGCGTCAATTTTACCCGAAAGAATCAAGCAGTATAGGAAATGCGATTGCCGTTATTTTTGCCGTTATTATAATTTCGTTTTTCTACTCTTTCAGCACAATCGGCATAATAAACTGCGTATTTGACAATAGCCCAACGCCCACCGAATATACCGTTCTTGAAAAACACGTAAATTCGGGGGCAAGCACACCGACGCAATTCGAAGTAAAAGTGGAAATTGACGGTGAAGAAAAATGGATTAACCTGCCCGTAATAGACTATCACGCAATTTCGGAAGGCGATACGGTAATCGTCGATTATTATAAAGGTGCATTAGGCTTCGGTTTCTACACATATAACAGTATAGGTTAAGTGTCTTACACTTGAAAAACAGCTTAAATTGTGCTAAACTTATTAAAACACTAAGGAGAACTTTTATGAGCGCTGAAACGATAATTGCCATAGTTACCGCCGGTATTGCATTAGTTACTTCGGTTGCAAGCTTTACCTATAATTTCATTCAAAACAAAAAAGACCGCGTACAGAAAGTGATTTTGGATAACAGAATTAAATACATGTACGCTATGCGTGAAGGATATTCTTCCCTTATCGGATTAGCCAATGCCGGCGCGATAAACTCTTTAAAAAACGGGGATGAAGTTAAAAAAATATATTTTGAAAAATTATTCAGCGGATACGGGCAAATAAAATCGTATATCAAACCTTTTTATTCAATTGATATAGAACTTTTAACCGCATTAGACAAGCTTTACTCTTATATACTTGCAATGATTAACGGCGAAGAAAACGACGACCAAAAGCTTGAAGCGTACCGCGAAGATTTTTCAAAAAAATATCTTATATACGATTGGGCTTATTGGAAATACATTCAGCGCCAAAAAGAAGGCAATTATACGAATAGCGACGACGCATTTGACAAGGTTTACGAAGATTTCCTTGAAGAACTCAAAGACAGAAAAGTAATTTAAAAAACCGACGGGAATTCTCCGTCGGTTTTTTCGTGCCCGCATTGACAAAACTTAGCTGCGGGAATATAATTATATCAACTTGGAGGTGCATTTTGAGTTCATTTAAAGATTTAAGAATTGTAGATAATTTTTACCAAACATCTTCTTTCTTCCCTATGCCCACTATTTTAGTCGGCACGGTTTCGGAAAACGGTCAAACAAACCTCGGCGCGTACTCACTCTGCTTCCCCTATTACATTGCGGGCAAGGACAGATACGCTATGGTTTTGGAGTGCAGAAACAGCTCTAACACGGCGCAGAACATTTTGCGCGGCAGCAAGGTATCGTTGAACTTTATCACGGACGACAAGAAGTATTTCCGCGAGGCGGTTAGACTCGGTTTCCCCGGAGATACCACCGAAGAGAAAATGAAAAACTGCATTTTCACGCTTGAAAATGGTCTTGCAGACGGCGACCGCCCGCTCGTCGTAAAAGAGGCTTATCAAGTATTCGAGTGTACTTGGGCTGACAAATTAGAGGACGCTTATAAAGACAAGGCTGGTTGCCTTGAGGGCTACGAGCCGCCTTACCGCAACTTTAACGGTATTACAAGCAAGTTCGGCGCGCACTTTATTCTTTACGTAGACAAAATTCTAATGAAGGACAAATATTATAACGCCATTATAAACGGCGTTAAGGCGAAGGACTTCCCTCCCGTGCCCGTGGACTACGGCTACCGCGACAGCACGAATTTCTGGTGTTCCCCCTCTAAAAAGCCGTATCCCGAAAAAATTCAAGCCAAGGAAGGCGACGTAAACTCGGTAAAATACGCAGCAAAGCGCATCGACCCCGACGTTACTTTCACGGACGAGGCGTGCGCAAAGCTTACTAAAATACCGCGCATATTCTTAAAAGCCGCGCTTACCCAAATGGTTGAAATCGCTAAGGAAGAAAACATTTCCGTCATTGACGAGGCGGCGTTACAGATTATAAACGACAAAAGAAGAAAAGAGAAAAAGTGAACCGTTACAAAGTAGTTATTATCGGGGCGGGTCCCGCGGGGCTCGCCACCGCTTTAAACTTAATAAAATACGGCGTTACGGATATTCTCGTCGTTGAAAAACATGCCTTTCCGCGGTATAAATGCTGTGCGGGTTACATTACCGCAAAGACGAAAAAAGCCTACGAAGATTTGGGGCTCAGCATTGACGACTGTCACTACTCTTTGATAAAAGATTTCAAGATTTTATACAAGTTTAAGTCAAGACTGAAAATTGTCAACAAGTTTTTGTACACTAACCGCTATATCGACCGCATTGAGCTGGACGATTCGTTTTTCAGGTTAGCAAAGGCTAAGGGCGTAACCGTCCTCGAGGGCGTGAAAATAACCGCGCATAACATTGATAAAAATTGCGTTACACTTTCAAACGGAAGTGAAACCGAATACGAAAATCTCGTTTTTGCGGACGGGACTTGTGGGTTCAGCAGCAGATATCAGAAGAATACCAAAAGAAATATCGCTATGCAGCTGACCTTTGAAAGCGACGCACCCGAGGCAATTGATATTCACTTCGGTATAACTAAACGGGGTTACGCGTGGGCCAGCTCCTACGGTGGCATCACAAACGTCGGCATGACTGACGTATACAAGTCCGCAAGAGATTATAAAGCGATTTTCAACAAGTTCTTGCAAGACTTGAATTTGACCGCTAATATCGAGAATTTGAAGTCCGCCTTCACACCAATCGGTGTAAGAAAGCCCGTAATAAACGGCAATATCTTCTTCGTTGGCGACGCGGTCGGCGCGTGCGACCCCCTTACACTTTCGGGGCTCAGATACGGGCTTAAAAGCGGAGAATTCTGCGCCCGCGCTATTGCCGAAAACAAGGTTAAAATTTATAAAAGGCATATAAGAAATCTTAAAACGAAGTTTACCTTTATGAAAGCAACGTTAAAGGTTTTCTACCTTAAATCAACTTTGTTTTTAGGCTTTAACCTCTTCTGCCGTTGCTTCGGCAAATCGGTTGCAAGAATATTCAACAACTTCTTCGTAAATAAGAAATAACCGCGCCATTTAATCAAATATCTTTATGTAGGTGATACAGTGATAAATTTTGTTGATACGCTGATATGTTTAATCATTTTCGTCGTAATGTGGATTCTGTTTTCAGCGATATTAATGGTACACATAAAGTTAGAAGCAAAAAAGAAATGGAAAAAGAACGTAGAACGTTTCCCATACTTTACATATCCATTTTATAAAAAGTTGTTTTTGCTGGGCTTGAAAGGAGCGCTACAC
>CAMWQS010000079.1 GCA_947176485.1 uncultured Clostridia bacterium
AGCCCCTAAAAATCACGAAATATTTTACGCGCAGAATAGCGTGAAATATTTGTGAGGGTAAATTATGGCAAGACTTAACGTAAACCCTACCCGTATGGAGATGAAAAAGCTTAAAGCAAGGCTCGATACGGCGGTAAGGGGACACAAACTTTTAAAGGATAAGTCGGACGAAATGGTTCGCCGCTTTTCCGTGATAATAAGGGAAAACAAGCTTCTCCGCGACGAGGTGGAGAAGGAGCTTGCCGAAACCTTAAAACAGTTTTCGGTTGCCCGCTCGGTTACGCCTTCTTATCAAGCGGAAACGGCTTTTGCCATGCCTTCGGTTGCCGTCAAGGCGGACTGCCTTACCCAAAGCGTAATGGGTGTGGAGGTTCCCAAGCTTTCAATTTCAACCGATAAAAGAAGCGACGGCTTGCCTTACGCCTACCCCGAAATCACCAGCGAGGCGGACTATTCGGTTGAGCGCGCCTCCGCGCTTATCCCCAAGCTTTTGCTCCTTGCGGAAGTGGAAAAGGCGGTAAGAATGCTTGCCGACGAAATCGAGCGCAACAAGCGCCGCGTCAACGCATTGGAATACGTTATGATACCTCAGCTGCAGGAAACCATAAAGTACATAAAGTCCAAGCTTGACGAGAACGAGCGCGCCGCTGTTATTCGCTTGATGAAGGTTAAAAGTAAAGCTCAATAAAATTTTAAAGTACGCCCCGCGGAAAAATTCTGCGGGGCGCTTTTTTTATTGAATTTAGTTATAAAAAAGCAAAAGTCGGGGTTGCATTGAACTTAAAATTATGATATAATAAATAAAGTACAGTTAATTAATACGAATTTACGCTTACAATACAGTTAAAATCCGGAGTAATTATGGGTAAGACGCTACTCTTAAAACTTAAAGAATCGCTCATCTCGGTATTACCGATAGCGATTATAGTCCTAATACTTTCGTTCACGCCGCTTGCACCGCTTACCACAACGGAGCAAATTACGTTTGCAGTTTGCGCGGTATTGCTTATTCTCGGCATAGGTCTTTTCAACCTCGGTTCGGAAATCGCAATGACGCCTATGGGCGAGCACGTCGGCACGGGTCTTACCAAATCTAAAAAGGTTATAGTCCTCGTTTCCGTATGCTTTATAATGGGCGTTTTAATTACGGTTGCAGAGCCTGATTTGTCCGTGCTTGCCGACCAAGTCTCAAGCGTTATGAACAATATGGTTCTTATTATAACCGTGGGCTTGGGCGTGGGTCTGTTCTTGGTTCTCGCTATTTTAAAAATAGTTTTCAAAAAAGACTTGTCCTTACTTTTGATGTTCTTCTATATGGCGTTGTTCGCTGTCAGCGCGCTTTTGATAGAAACGGGTAAAAACAACTTCCTTGCGCTGTCTTTTGATTCGGGCGGCGTAACTACCGGACCCATAACCGTACCGTTTATAATGGCGCTCGGCTTCGGTATCGCAACCACCATCGGCGGCAGAAACGCTAACGAAAACAGCTTCGGTCTTATCGCGCTTTGCTCAATAGGACCCATTCTCGCCGTAATGGTTTTATCTTTGTGCTCCGGCGGCGGAAGCATCAACACCGACGCGATTTTGGAAGGCTATGAAACTATGGAGTCCCTCGGACACATAATCGGAAACACCTTCAAAGACGTAGCAATTGCGTTGGGGCTTATAGTAATTTTCTTCTTCATCCTGCAATTCACGGTTTTAAAGCTTCCCCGCAAAAAGCTTGCCCAAATAGGCATAGGCATCGTCTACACCTTCTTCGGGCTCGTCATATTCCTTATTGCGGTGGAAGTCGGCTTCATGCCCATCGGCTTTAAACTCGGTCAGGAAATTGCTGCTTTCTCCGAGCCCGTGCTTGCGGTGTTCGGCTTCGTAATCGGTTTGGTGGTCGTACTTGCAGAGCCTGCGGTTCACGTCCTCAACAAACAGGTTGAAGAAGTAACGGGCGGCGGCGTCAAGAAAATCGAAATGGTGCTTGCGTTATCTATTGCGGTTGGTATTTCAATTTGCCTTTCGATTATCAGAATGATTTTCCACTTCTCGCTTTTATACTATCTGATACCGGGCTATTTAATTTCCTTGGGGCTTTCGTTCTTCGTTCCAAAAATATACACGGCAATCGCGTTCGACTCGGGCGGCGTTGCTTCGGGACCTTTGACTTCGAGCTTTATATTGCCTTTAATAGTCGGAGCGTGCGTAGTAATCAGCGGCGGTACGGCGGACCACATTCTAACCCACGCCTTCGGCGTAGTTGCAATGGTTGCAATGACGCCCCTTATCACAATTCAGGCACTCGGCTTCAAAGCGGTTATGTCAAAGAACGTCCGCAACAAGATAGCAATGAAAAGAATTCTCTCTGCCGACGACGAGCAGATTATATACTTCAAATAGGAGGGGGCTATGGCTGATAAAAAATTGACCGAAACGCATATCAAAGAAAAAGCTGCGGCAGTTAAAAAAGAAGTAAAACAGCGCGTTGCCCAAAAGGTAAAGCCCGCCTCGCCGAATACGGTTTCTTCCAATAGGCTCAAGCTTTTGGTTACGATAGTTGCAAGAAAGAAGGCGGACTACTATGCCGACTTAATTCAGTCCTTCGACGTGAATATGCAGATGATAGTGCTTGCAGAGGGCACGGCAAACGCTAAGATGCTCGGTATATTGGGACTTACCGATACCGAAAAGGCAGTGCTTTTGGGCGTAATCCAAGAGGATAAAATTCCCGACGCGTTGAACACCTTGGAAGAAAAATTCAACACCATAAGGGACGGCAAAGGCATTGCTTGGACGATACCCTTAACAAGCGTAATAGGCACGCTTATTTACGGCTTTTTATCAAACAACAGACTGACTGTAAAGGAGAGCAAACAATGAACGGATTCGAGATGATTTTGTGCGTAGTAAACGCGGGCTATTCTGAGCTCGTTATGGATGCGGCACGCGAAGAGGGCGCCCGCGGCGGCACGGTTATTCACGCCCGTGGTACCGCCAATAAAGAGGCGGAGCAGTTCTTCCATATCGCAATTCAGCCCGATAAGGAAATCGTTATTATTTTGGTTTCTTCGGATATTAAGGACAAGGTTTTGCACGCAATTTATCAAAACGCGGGGCTTAAAAGCGAAGGCATGGGTATTGCCTTTTCACTTCCCGTGGACGACGTCGTGGGTATCTCTAAATCTTCACCCGCACCCGCCGAAAAGACAGAAGAAGGGACCGAAGAAAATAAAGAAGACAAAGAATAATCATAAAGCGCCCCGCCGCAATTCTTCGGCGGGGCGCTTTGAATGTTTTCGGAAGTTATTATGGAAATCGATTTTTATGCGGGCGGCGAAAACTGCCTTATAATTTTCACGGGCTTGAACGGCAACACCAAAGGCTACGGCGATAAATACCTCAAAATTGCCGAAGCCGTAGTAAAGGATACGGGCTTTTCGGTGTTCGTCGCCGCGGTTCCTGGTAACTGCTGGGACTGTCCCCAAGAGGTGTTTACGAGCGCGGTGGACTACGCGCTTTCAAAAGTCAAAGCGGAAAATATCTATATAACGGGCAACTCTGCGGGGGCAAATCTTGCAATTTGTTATTCGTATCTGTACCCGCAAATAAAAAAGGTTTTGGCAATCAACCCCGTTTTAAATCTGAATTATCACAAAACGAAGGAAGGCATACTTAATTTCAACAGCGAGAAAATGTTCGTCGTTACGGGCGAGCTTGACCCCGCCGCCGTCTGGCTAAACTCACTGCCCTCAAAGTCAAATTTGTCAACCGAAATACTGCAAGGTGTCGACCACGTCTTTACGGATAATCTCGAAAAATTCATCGCCCTGCCGCAAGTACTGTTCAAGCCTTAATCAACCGCAAATTTCGACGTTAATTTTAATTCGTTTTTTGCCGCCAAATATTTGATAATATTAAACGGTAGTTGTATAATTATTTCGTCATAATTAAAACGGTTTATCACTGAATAATTCAAATCAACGGAGATTACACAGATGGACTTATTTAAAAAATGCGAAAATCAAGAAAGAATTAAACTTTTAAGGGAAAACGATATTTATCCCTATTTTCATACGCTGACCTCAAAGCAAGCCCCCGAAGTTAAGATGGAGGGCAAGGACATTATAATGATAGGCTCGAACAACTACCTCGGTTTGACTTCTCATCCCGAAGTTATCGAGGCGGGTGTAAAGGCTATCGAAAAATACGGCTCGGGCTGTTCGGGCAGTAGGTTTTTAAACGGCACGCTCGATATCCACCTTGAACTCGAAGCAAAGCTTGCGTCGTTTTTAAAGAAAGAGGAGGTAGTTACCTTCTCTACGGGCTTCCAGTCCAACCTCGGAATAATTTCGGGCATCGTCGGAAGAACGGACGTTATCTTGTGCGACAAGGAAAACCACGCAAGCATTTACGACGGTTGCCGTTTAAGCTTCGGCAAAATGATAAGATACAACCACGCAGATATGGTTGACTTGGAAGAAAAATTAAAGACGGTTGATACCTCGGTTTCGGGCATACTTATAGTAACCGACGGCGTGTTCAGTATGGGCGGCGATATAGCTAAGCTCCCCGAAATAGTTGCGCTTGCAAAAAAATACGGCGCAAGGGTAATGGTGGACGACGCGCACGGCTTGGGCGTACTCGGCGAGCACGGCAGGGGCACCGCCGAATACTTCGGGCTTGAGGACGAGGTTGATATCTATATGGGCACCTTCTCGAAATCGCTTGCAAGCATAGGCGGATATATGGCGGCAAAAAGGGAGGTGTGCGAGTACGTTCGCCACAGCTCCCGCCCGTTTATTTTCAGCGCAAGCATAACGCCCTCCAACGTCGCGTGCGCAATGAAGGCGCTTGAAATTTTGGAGCGCGAGCCTCAGCGTGTAAAACGTCTTGCCGAAATCAGTAACTATATGCGCCAAAACTTAAAGCGCGACGGCGTTGATATTATAGACGGAACAACGCCTATAATTCCTATTTACACTTATACCGATTTAAAAACCTTCACCGCTTGCAAGCTGCTATTCGATAGGGGCGTTTACGTCAACTCGGTAGTATCTCCAGCAACGCCCGTCGGCAAGAGCCTTCTTCGTACAAGCTATATGGCAACTCATACCGAAGAACAGATGGATAAAGCCGCCGCGCACATCAAAGCCGTACTCAAACAAATCGAAAGCATTACGGAATAAACAATAAAATTAATTAAAGGTTATAATTGTGAAAAAATACTTTTTACTGTTGCTAGTTACTTGTAGTATAATTGCTTCAATTTTATTTACGGGTTGTGCAGATATTAAAATTACCGTAGGCAAATATTATACGGAAAACGATACGGAAAGTTATATCGAGATACTTGAAGACGATAAAATACTTTTTAAAAACGTTGATTTTTCGCAACTTGAAGAGGTATTACAAATCAACAAGAGTCCGTTGTCCGTAGACGACGTTGCCGACAAGCTCAGCCAACCTCAAAAATACGATTATTATAAAGGCAGTGATATTGAAGGTTATGATTATACAATTCAAGTACTGTTTGACGGAACTGAAGAAGACGGTGGAATGTGCTTAACCCTTCGTTGGTCAAAAGAAAATACTTTATGGTGTTTAGATAATGCTTATTCATTACAAACTTAATATTCGTTAAAATAAAGCCGAGCTATGTAAAAGTAGTTCGGCTTTTGATTTTTAGAGTGGCAAACCTTGGGGGTGCTTTTCATATTGCTTGTCATTACCTATCGGCAAAACTTATTCTTTAACCTCTTGAATATGTAATCGGTTTTCCAAAAGCAACTTATGAATTAAATTTTTTCCCTGCTCTTGGTTTGTAAGAGATTTGCCGTATTCGCTAATTAGCCTATAAACCGCATCGTAATTTTCAAATCCTTTTGAATAATAGAAAGTCAAACTTACATTACTATTTTTGTAGAGGTCATAATAGTCAAAAATACTTTGGAAATATGAATAGTCCGCCTCGCTTAAAGAGTGTCCATAAAACTTTATTGCAATAGCTTTTCCGTCGTTCGGGGGTAAGGCCGTTACATATTTATCTGAACTAAGCATTTTACGATAAGTTTTACTAAACAACCGCAATTCGGAACCTGCGCCTTGTGATTGTATTAAATTATCATCAACCCCAAATATTATGTTCGACTTATCACACCCATTCACGCAAATATTGCTGCACAATTTGCCGTGAACATTGTTATAGTAACACGGACTTTCTACCTCTAAAATGTCAAAAAGTGCAGTATAATTGAAATTGAGAATAAATACATCGCTTAAATTATCAAAAACATTAATAAGATACTTTTTACTTTTAACTGTTATAAAATCATCTATTTTATTAAATTTATAGTACGCAAACCCCGTAAGGTTCGCAAGCAAATTAACAGCCTTAATTATATATTCTTCGTTCTGCTCGGCTTCATTGTTGGGATTTACTATCTGATTTTTGAGATATTTACAGAATCGCTTTTCTAAATTATGTAGATCTTGTAATAATTTATTGATTAAGAAAATAAGCGCATTATTATAGGAAAACTTTTCGTCTTGATTCGTGCTACGAACAAAAAAGTCTACACAATAATTAAACAAATATGTATTAATCGGATCACCTAATTCTTTAATTTTATCAGTCGACGGCGGTATTCTTAGTATTGCACTATCCAAAGCACATTTCCATAAACCATTGATAATAGATACTTTTGTTTGATCAATCTTACCTAAAACGACATAACAAATGGTTTCTTTTATAATGCTTTCAATATCACACCACTTATAATCGTCTTTGTCATAAGCTTTATAATATTCAAGTAACAATTCTTCCCAGAAACCCGAAGCTCCCGCTTGTAATTGTTTTCTTCCAAACGGTTCTACACCTGTATTAAGAATAGTATTACGAAAAAAGTCTCTATAACTTGAATTTAATCCACAATGAACATCAAATCCATTACCTAAAATTATAAGCTGTGAAGTCATTAGTAT
>CAMWQS010000080.1 GCA_947176485.1 uncultured Clostridia bacterium
CCGTACTTCGTCTTTTTGATTTTTTCAACCCGTTCACCTGTGAAAAAATCTATTGAAGAATCTTTTAACGCGTTTATAAATTCGTCAACGAGTGCGGAAGCTTGTCTGCCCGCGGGATAGACCCTACCCTTCTCATCGGCCGAAAAAAGGCAGCTGAAAAGCTTTGCCCCTTCGTACGGGTCGACGCAAGCAATTTTTTCAACCAAAGCGGTATTGCCGCCGTGGAAATGCTCGGCAGTCATTTCAAGGTTTGAAATATTACCTTGACCGTTACCTGTTGCCGCGAGCTTTTTGCCGAGACGGTCGCCTGCGTCTAAAAGACATATTTTAAAATTTTTACCACTCTTATTCAGTTGCGTAGCGCAGGCAAGCCCCGAGGCACCTCCGCCTATTATGGTTACGTCGTAATTCATTACACGATAATTTTACCAAAAGCTGCGGAGAGTGTCAACATTTAAATTCTGCAAGTAAGCTTTCGAGTTTTTCAAGATGAAGAACTTCGTCAGCCAAAATTCTTGCAATAATAGCCTTAACTGGTTCACTTTTTAGCGAGCGTAACATTTTCTTGTAAGCGGCAATTGCCCGTCGTTCGCCGAGGATATCGTCCTCAAGCATATTTTTAAGCGAGCACGAATAAGAAACGTACTTGGTCGAATAGAAGTTGAACGGACAAGCCGGATACTGCGAATAGACGGGAGCGGCACCCAAGGCAAGAATGGTTTCACCCAAAAGGTCAAGATGATGCATTTCCGCAATAGCTATCCCCTTAAGAACGTCGGCAATTTCTCCGTAGCCCTTTTTATTGAAAAAGAACGAATGATAAACGTATTGAAGTATAGCGTTCAATTCCCCATCAAAAGTTGCGTAAGCGGGGGAAATTATTCTCAGGCTGTAAGCGTCGGGGCAGACGTTTTCAGTTGTGGGATACGGTTCATCAACTCTAATCGGTTTAGGCATAATACAAACTATGATAATTGCCCTAATTTGGTGCCGAAACGTCCAAATTAGGGCAATTATGTGTCGCATAGTACTTTGCAAAACTTTAAAATTGTATGAAAAGTGGCATTTTTAAACGTTTAAGACCTTTTTAAGGAACTGCCCCGTATAGCTGCCTTTTACCGCCGCAACTTGTTCGGGAGTGCCCGTAGCAACAATATTGCCGCCCTTGTCGCCCCCCTCGGGGCCTAAGTCGATAATATAATCGGCGGACTTTATTACGTCTAAATTATGCTCAATAACCAGCACGGTGTTACCGCCGCTTCTGAGTCTTGTGATAATGTTTACAAGCTTTTCTACGTCGTACGAGTGCAAGCCCGTGGTAGGCTCGTCAAGGATATAGAATGTTTTACCCGTACTCCTTTTTGACAGCTCGGTTGCAAGCTTCACGCGTTGCGCCTCACCGCCAGAAAGCGTGGTTGCGCTTTGCCCGAGTTTGATATAACCAAGCCCCACGTCGCACAGCGTTGACAGTTTATTGTAAATGGACGTTACGGGCTTAAAGAACTCCGCGCCCTCCTCTACCGTCATTTCAAGGACGTCGGATATGCTTTTACCCTTGTACTTCACCTCAAGCGTTTCCCTGTTGTAGCGTTTACCACCGCAAACCTCACAAGGCACGAAGATATCTGGTAAGAAGTGCATTTCTATCTGTATCATACCGTCGCCTTGACAGTGTTCGCATCTGCCGCCCGCAACGTTGAAGGAAAACCTTCCGCTTTTATACCCTTTCTCTTTTGCGTCGGGAGTTGCGGCAAAAAGGTCGCGTATCATAGTAAACACGCCCGTATAGGTTGCTGGATTACTTCTCGGTGTTCTGCCTATCGGCTGTTGGTCTATCGCAATTATTTTATCGAAGTTTTCCAGCCCTTCAAATTCATCTGCGTTGCCCGTAAGCTGGCGCGCTCCGTTCAGCTTGTTTGCAAGATAGGGATAAATTATTTCGTTTACAAGGCTGGATTTGCCGCTGCCCGATACACCCGTAACCGCCGTAATAAGCCCGACGGGAATATCTACGGAAATATTTTTTAAATTATTCTGCTTACAGCCTTTAACCTTCAACCATCTATCCCCTATCGGTTGACGGACGGCGGGCACCTCTATTTTTCTTCTGCCCGCAAGGAAGTCTCCCGTTATCGAGCGGGGCTCGTTCATAATTTGGTCAATGGTGCCGCTTGCAACCACCTCTCCGCCGTGAACGCCGGCGTAAGGTCCTATATCTACGATATAGTCGGCGGCGCGCATTGTATCCTCGTCGTGTTCGACTACTATCAGCGTATTGCCGATGTCGCGCAAACCCAAAAGCGATTTTAAAAGCTTTTCGTTGTCGCGCTGATGCAAGCCTATGCTCGGCTCGTCAAGAATATACAAGACGCCCGTTAACGCGCTTCCTATCTGGGTTGCAAGGCGGATACGCTGGCTTTCACCGCCCGAAAGAGTCGCCGCACTGCGTGAAAGAGTTAAATATCCAAGACCGACGTTTCTGAGAAAGCTCAACCTACTGTCGATTTCCTTAATTATGCTGTCGGCTATCATATGCTCGGTCTGCGTGAAGAATGAGAAATCCGTGAAAGATTTCAGGTCGTCTACCGCCATATCGCATACTTCTGCAATGTTTTTGCCGCCAACCGTAACGGCAAGCGCTTCTTTTTTAAGCCTTTTGCCGTGACATACGGGACAGTCAGAAGTTCTCATATAGCGCTCAATATCCCATTTAACGCCCTCTGAAGACGTTTGGTTGTATCTGCGCTGCAAGTTGGTTACGAAGCCCTCCCACGACTTCTCGTAGCTGCCGAAGAAATGA
The DNA here is from genome assembly GCA_947176485.1 of uncultured Clostridia bacterium. GTDB lineage: Bacteria > Bacillota > Clostridia > Christensenellales > Borkfalkiaceae > Coproplasma. The sequence goes on from CAMWQS010000080.1 coordinate 2,801, forward strand.
TAAGCGTTATACTGCATTTCAATTCTTTCGCCGCCGTTGCCGTACATAAGCATATCATAAATATTTTTAGGTAGCTCGGATACGGGCACGTCAAGTGAAAAGCCGTACACTTTTGCAAGCGAGGAAAGATACATTTGGGTTATGGTAGAGCTGTCTAAATTCCAACCGCTTATTTTAATTGCACCTTCCCTTAAAGTTTTGGACTTATCGGGGCATATAAGGTCGGGGTCTACTATCTGTTTAAAACCAAGACCGGAGCATTCGGGACACGCACCCCACGGAGTATTGAACGAAAAAAGTCTTGGTTCGATTTCTTCAATAGATATGCCGCAGTCGGGACAAGCGTACTTGGAAGAATACAGTTCTTCATTCCCGTCGCAGTCAATAACAACGAGCCCGTCGGCAAGATTTAAGGCGTTTTCCAAGCTGTCGGATAATCGTTTTAAAATACTTTCCTTTATAACGAGCCTATCCACGACGACTGAAATATTGTGGCGGATATTCTTTTCAAGGTGAATTTCTTCCTGTAAATCGTAGATTATTCCATCGATTTTTACGCGCCCATAACCGCTTTTCTTGTACGAAGCAAGCTCCTTTACGAACTCGCCCTTTTTGCCGCGCACGACGGGGGCTTCAACCATTATTTTGCTGCCCTCGGGCATAAGCATAACTTTATCCGCGATCTCGTCCACGGTCTGACGGCGAATTTCTCTACCGCACTTAGGGCAATGTGGAATACCGACACGCGCAAACAAAAGACGGAAATAGTCGTAAATTTCCGTTACCGTGCCCACCGTTGAACGCGGGTTGTGCGAAGTTGTTTTCTGGTCAATGGAAATTGCGGGTGAAAGCCCGTCTATAAGCTCTACGTCGGGCTTTTCCATCTGCCCGAGGAATTGGCGGGCATACGACGAAAGGCTTTCAATATACCGCCTTTGCCCCTCGGCAAAAATTGTATCGAACGCCAAAGTTGATTTACCGCTGCCCGAAAGCCCCGTAAACACCGTAAGCGTATTGCGGGGAATGTGCACGTCTATATTTTTAAGGTTGTTTTCTTTTGCGCCTTTAACGAATATTTCTTCTTTCATTTCTTTTTGATTTTCAATAATTTTTTCTTTAATTCCGATATCGTATCACGAATTTCTATTGCTTTTTCAAAGTCAAGCTGAGCGGACGCGACCTTCATTAACGCCTTTAGCTTTTCTATCTCTTGTGGGATTTCGGAAGGCTTTATGTCGTCTGCAACAGTCTTTTTGCCCGTAATTCCTATAGAATTTTTAACTTCTTTTATGATGGTTTTGGGCACTATACCGTTCGCTTCGTTATATTCCTTCTGAATTTTACGGCGGCGGTTGGTTTCATCTATGGCGCTACGCATACTGCCCGTTACGGTGTCAGCGTACATTATAACCCGACCTTCGGCGTTTCTTGCAGCCCTACCGATGGTCTGAACCAACGAGGTTTCACTTCGCAAAAAGCCTTCTTTATCGGCGTCGAGAATAGCAACGAGCTTTACTTCGGGTAAATCCAAGCCTTCCCTTAAAAGGTTTATGCCGCAAAGGATATCGAATTCTCCGCTCCTTAACCCGTTAACGATATCAATACGCTCTAACGCGTCAATGTCGCTGTGCATATAGCGGACTTTAAGCCCGTGTTCTTTTAAATAGTCCGTGAGACTTTCCGCCATTTTTTTAGTCATGGTGGTAACGAGCACCCTGCCGCCACCCGCGATAACGCCCTTTGCCTCGCCGAGCAAATCGTCAATTTGGGTCTTGGTGGGACGAATTTGAACTTCGGGGTCAAGCAGTCCCGTAGGGCGGATAATCTGTTCAACCACGTTACCCGCTTGCTCCAATTCATACGGGGCGGGCGTTGCCGAAACGCATATAAGCTGCGGCACGCGCTCGTCAAATTCTTCAAAGGTCAGCGGGCGGTTATCGTACGCCGATTTAAGGCGGAAACCGTAGCCAACAAGGTTTTCTTTGCGCGAACGGTCGCCGTGATACATGGCGCGTATTTGCGGTATCGTCATATGACTTTCGTCGATAAATACGAGAAATTTACCCGCGGGAAAATAGTCTAAAAGCGTAAACGACGGCTCGCCGGGCGAACGCCCGTCGAAGTAGCGGCTGTAATTTTCAACCCCGCTGCAATAGCCGATTTCACGCATCATTTCCAAGTCGTAAGTAGTGCGCTGTTCAAGTCGTTGCGCCTCTAAAAGCTTGCCCTCGTCGCGGAAGGCTTTTACCTCGTCGTACATATCTCGCTCTATCATAGATAGAGCGGACTGCATTTTATCGCCCCCGACCGCATACTGACTTGCGGGAAAAATAAGGATATGTTTTAACTCGGAAATAATATTTCCGGTAAGGGCGTCCTCTTCGCAAATACGGTCGATTTCGTCGCCGAAAAACTCTACGCGGATAGCAATTTCAGAATTGCTTGCGGGGAAGATTTCAACCGTATCGCCGCGAACGCGGAATGACGAACGCTGAAAATCAATATCCCGTCTTGCATACTGAATTTCTACGAGGCGACGGATGAGCGCATCGCGCTCCATTTCCATTCCGGGACGAAGTGAAATTGCAAGGCGGAAATATTCTTCGGGCGCACCCAAGCCGTAAATACAGCTTACCGAGGCAACGACGATAACGTCCTCCCTTTCGCCCAAAGAACTTGTGGCGGAGTTGCGGAGCTTGTCTATTTCGTCGTTCAAGCTCATATCCTTCTCTATATAGGTATCGGTTGAGGGGATATAGCTTTCTGGCTGGTAATAGTCGTAATAGCTGACGAAATATTCAACACGGTTGTGAGGAAAAAATTCCTTAAACTCGTTGCAAAGCTGTGCGGCAAGCGTCTTGTTATGGGCGATAACGAGGGTCGGGCGGTTGACGTTTTTAATGACGTTAGCCATAGTAAACGTTTTTCCGCTACCCGTAACGCCGACGAGAACTTGAGTTCTTATACCGTCAATGACCCCCTCGGTCAGGCTTTCAATTGCTTGCGGTTGGTCACCGGTCGGATTAAATTTTGAATGTAATTCAAACTTCATACCATTTGAAATTATAACCTAAATTTAAATTATTTACAAGTATTTGCGCGCTGTTTTTTTGCAAAAAACAAACTTTTGTTTATTGAGCGTAATAAAAATAAAACAAGCCCCGCGCCGTATCGGCGCGGGGCTTTTAATATCGATTAAGATAATTTTTCAAGAAGCTTAAGGTCGATACCCCTATCGCCTATCTTGATAATTTCTACTTTTACCGTATCACCGACGTTTACCACGTCTTCGATTTTTTCAACGCGCTTGTTGGAAAGCTGCGAAATGTGAATACCGCCGTCCTTGCCGGGTGCAAATTCTACGAATGCGCGGGAAGGAATTATTCTTACTACGGTACCGATATACATATCGCCAACCTCGGGGTCGCGTGCAATGCTCATTACGATAGCCTTCGCCTTTTCTGCATTCTCAATAGGACCCACGCAAGAGATATAACCTCTACCGCTATCGTCCTCGTTGAACTCGATTTGGGTGTTGGTTTCTTCCATAATCTTCTTGATTACGCAGCCCTGCTTACCGATAACGTCGCCGATTTTGTCGGGGTTAATTTCAAAGCTGAGAATCTTGGGTGCGTATACGGAAAGCTGAGGTGCAACTTCGGGAACGCATTCAAGCATCTTAGAAAGGATGAACTGTCTGCCTTCGTTAGCTTGATTAATTGCCGTGTGCATAATTTCTTCCGAAATACCCTTAATTTTGATATCCATCTGAATTGCCGTAATACCCTTAGTGGTACCCGCAACCTTGAAGTCCATATCGCCAAGGAAGTCTTCCAAGCCTTGAATATCGGTCATTACCTTGAATTCACCGGTTTCTTGGTTCTTGATAAGTCCCATAGCAACGCCAGCAACGGGTGCCTTGATGGGAACGCCCGCATTCATAAGTGCCATCGTAGAGCCGCAGACGGAAGCCATTGAAGACGAACCGTTGGAGCTGGTTATATCGTTAACCACGCGTATAGCGTAAGGGAAAGAAACCTCGTCGGGAAGAACGGGAATTAAAGCGCGTTCAGCAAGTGCGCCGTGTCCGATTTCACGCCTACCGGGTGAACGGAGCGCCTTTGCTTCGCCAGTGCAGTAGCCGGGGAAGTTGTAGTGGTGCA
>CAMWQS010000081.1 GCA_947176485.1 uncultured Clostridia bacterium
CCACCGAGATCTACACTATCCTCTTCGTCGGCAGCGTCAGATGGGTATAAGCGACAGTGGACATCTTCTGTCCGTTGACCTTTATAATCCCGGTGTGCGTCCAGAATTTTGCAAACTGTTTGCCCGTCAAGCTTTCGGTTTGGGCGATTTCGTTTTCGTGGTGGGGAAAAATCAAATCTCTGCCGCCGCCGTGAATATCTATCTGTTCGCCGAAGGCTTTATAGTTCATAACCGAGCACTCGATGTGCCAGCCCGGTCTTCCCTTGCCCCAAGGCGAGCTCCAGCAAATCTCCCCTTCCTTCGCCGCTTTCCAAAGTGCGAAGTCCGCAGGCTCGCGCTTATTTTCGTCGTTTTCTACGCGCACGCCGTCAAGCATATCTTCAACCGAGCGGTTGGATAAACATCCGTAGCGTTTAAAGCTTGCAACCGAGAAGTACACGTCGCCGTTGGGTGCGGCGTATGCGTGCCCGCTTTCTATAAGGCGGGTGATGAAGGTGATAATGTTATCTATATTTTCGGTGGCTTTTAGCCAAAGCGTGGGGTCGTCCACCTCGAACTCCGCCATAACCTTGTCGATTTTTTTAATCATTTCGGCGGCGTAGATATCGGCGGGAATGCCCGTTTCCTTCGAGCGGGCGATAATCTTATCGTCTACGTCGGTATAGTTGCGGGCGTAGGTTACGTTATAGCCGCACTTTTCAAGGTACTTTCGCATAACGTCGTAGATAAGCGCCTGATAGCCGTGTCCGACGTGCGCCTCACCCGAAACGGTGATACCGCAAGCGTACATTTTAACTTTGCCTTCTTCAAGGGGAATGAAGTCCTCTTTTCTGCGGGTTAAAGTGTTGTAAATGCGCATAAAAGTCTCCTTGCTGATTTCTGCGGTTTTCTTTTTCTTCGTCCTACCAAAAAATACCAAATTATGGTACTTTAAATTATAGTAGTTTTCACATTCAAAATCAAGCCATTTATTATGCAAATAATTAACATTTGAAATTAGCTTTTGAAAACGTAGTACATTCTGTTGACAATATTTTGTGAATAGATTACAATAATATTGACAAAGTAATTGTAATTATCAAAAGATTTTGTTAAATTCACATTTTAAGGAGAGAACTTTATGAAGCGTGAAAGAATTGAAGATATTGCCGAAATTTTGGATAAACGCGGTAAAATGACGTTGGAGCAGCTTGAAGAAGTTTTCCCCAACGTTTCGCAGATGACACTACGTCGCGACCTTTTCCAGCTTGAAGAGGACGGGCGCATTATCCGCATACGCGGCGGCGCAATGTCCGTAAAGGAAGTTCAGAAGGTTTCTGGCGAGGCGTACACCAAAAAGACGACTATAAACACCGACGCGAAAATAGTTATTGCGCAAAAAGCGGCGGCACTTATTGACGAAGGCTCTTGCGTGTTCCTTGACGGCGGCACGACGGCTATGTACCTTGCAAAGGAAATGCCCGACTTGAAGTGCAACGTATTCACCAACGGTATTGCCGTTGCTATGGAGCTTGCGCAGAAAAAGAACGTGGCTATAACCGTCGTAGGCGGGCAGCTTATGAAGGATAACCTTTCCACCTCCTCCCCTGCGGCTAAGGCGTACTTCGACGCAACCAACTTTGAAATTGCGATAGTTTCCGCAACGGCGTTCACACCCGAAAACGGGTTCTCTTGCAACTCCCAGATAGAAAGCGAGCTTTTAAAGGACGTTTTCAAGAAGGCGCGCCAGGTTTATATGATGCTTGACAGCTCGAAGATTGGCAAGATTAACCCCTACACCTTCGCGCATATCGAGGACATTGACGTGCTTATAACGGACGACCGCTTCCCCAAGGAAGTCAAAGATTTGTTCGAACAGCTGAACAAAGTAGTTATGTAAGCGTTCCGCTTAACCGAGTATTTAAATCAAACTAAAAGCCCCGCCGTACGGCGGGGCTCTATTTTAATCACTCCATTTGTGTTTTTCGAGGGTGCGGTCCTTTACGTCGTCGTAATACTCGAAGTATCTGCGGCGAACCTCCTCGGGGGACGTACCGTCGTCCAAAAGCCCTAACATTTCATCAAGCTCCTCGGGCGTAAAATCGGCAAGGTTAAACTCGCCGTCCAAAGTTTGCGCAAGCTTCATTAAGTCCCAACCCGTAGCTTTCATAATACACCTCTCCCTTTAATTATACCACACCGAAATAAAAACGGCAACCGCTTTCGCAGTTGCCGTTTTGCTTCGGATTATTTTTTCTTACTAAGATTAGCAAAATTAAGAAATAGTTATGGTTTGTAAATATTCCTGAGTGCTATCAATGTAAATCAGCACGTAACCGTCTTTGGTTGAAGTCAAGGTAACCGTCGTACCGTTAGCCGAAACCGTACCGTCGCTTATTTTCAAATTGCCGCCGTTTGTAGTTACGACGATTTGTGCGCCGCTATCAACGTTAAGTACGACAGCCGAACGACCCTTGTCAAGTCTTAACCAGCTGTTGTTTACCGCACAGTCAACAAAGAATATTTTTTCCTGCGATTCTTCCAAAGCGTTGTCGTCCCTACCGCCTTGATTATAGGTGTAGGTATAACCGCTATCCGCTTTCGTTAACTCGTACAATACGGTTATGCTGTAAATATAGTTGCCGTCTTTGCTGGTTAAAGTGAAGTTGCCGTCCTCAGAAACTTCGAAGATATTAGCCGTAGTAGTATAATCGTGCCCGTCTACGGTATAATTCGTATATCCAGAATAGGAAGTTACTATTACCTTAGCGCCTTTTTTAACTTTTACTTCAACAACCGTATCTTTAACGATTTTATTGCACTGGGCCTGTTGCTCACCGTTCCAGCTGCTGCCCTCGGGAGGGGTTATAATGAGTTTGCCGTTGGTAAGATAATTGTTGTAGTTTCCGGTTGAACCGAAGTTTATCGTCGTGTTTTCTTCGATATAGTCGGTTGCTGTTGTCCAACCGATATACACGGGCTTATTTTCGGAAATAACGGTGGTGTAATCGTAAGGGGTAGTGCATTCCGGATTAGCATAGAAGTTATCAAACTCCTGCCCTTCGGGTGCGGTTACGCTTGCTTTAAGTTCGTTAAGCTGCTGTTCGGTAATAGTTGAACCGTTCCATACCGAAATAGTTCCGACAACTTCTTCACCGTTATACAATGTAACGGTTGATTTTTCCATACTAAGTCCGGCGTTAACTTCAACGCCAATGGTTGAAACGTAGCCGTTGCCCTTTCTGCCGATAACGAGCGTGCCCGCTTCGCGCACTTCAACGGTATAAACTTGGTTTGAGAAAACAACTTTCAATGCGTCGGCGCTTTCTGCACCAGTCAGAGTGAAAGACAAGCCGTCGTCATAACTGCCGATTGTAACTACCGTATCCGCAAGAAGGTCAAGGGACAAGGTTGCGTTGCCCGTAAGCTTTGACCAGCCCGTATTGTGGAATACGAACGTGCCGTCCGTTGCGTCAACGTGGAGCTTGCCTAATTTAGCCGTGCCTTCCGTTATTTGATTTTCTTCTTTATTCGCCGTAAAATTCCAACCGACGTTAGCCGAAACGGGACCTTCGACGAGCTTAACGTAAACGTTACCGCTTGCCGAAACGTCGGGATAGCCGTATTCGGTAGTGCACTCTTTATTAGAATATACGCCCTCGATATCCAACGAAGAATATTCGTTGTTTTCGGCAACTACGCCTTGAAGCTGTGCAAGCAATAACTTGCTGCCCTCTACTACGTCAACCGTGCCGATTAAGTGTTCCTCTTGGTCGTAAACCGTTATGATATAGGTTTGAGCGTCAGCCAAAACGGGTATCCATACGGAGGAGTAGCTTACTTTGCCGTTGGTCGTGCCGAAGACTACCGATAAGTTGCTGTAATTTGCAGCTTCGGTTTCGGAAAGCATTTGCATACCGTTGACTTTCGACGTTATTGAACCGTCGCCCGTGTTGTTGTATTCACGGAACTTTACGGTTTCATCGGTGGGCTTAGCGGTACCCATTGAAATATATCTTTCGTTTTTGCTGAAGCCGCCGGTTACGGTTGAAACGTGTCCGCCTATTTCAGAGTTGATAACTGCAACCGCAGCGTACGCGCCCCAGCAACGGCCTATCGCAGTGTTACCGGTCGTAACCGTGCCGTCGTTATCACCCTTCTTCACTACGCCTTCGTCGGCAGTGAAGTTACAATGGTCGAATATTGCGCCGTAAGTTACGTAGTCGCCTGCGCCCTTGTTGCTGCCCTTAAACGCGGTTATGTATCCGCCGTCCGTCTTGCCGTTGGAAATGGAGTGGATTTGGCAGTTATAGAAGTAGGTCGTATTGTTAGTACCGAAGATGAAGTCGGTAGTACCGGCGATATAGGTGTTGATTATATACTGACGACCGGTGAAGAACTCAACCGTATCCTGATAGCCGAGCAATTTGCAGTCGTCCATAATGAACTTATCGGACTGTACTAACAACGCAAGTGCGCGGTGTTCGGGATAGCTTTCGCCAAGCTTTTCATCAAACCGTGCAAGAGAGTTGAACCAGTTGGAAACGGTTACACCCTTAATGGTGAAGTTCACAGCCCCCTCTCTTACGTTCAACGTTGCGGTGGAGTCCGTAGTGTGTTCGAAACCGCCCGCGTCTTTAATGCCGTAGAGTGAATCGTATTCAATCGTCGTAGTATCCTTACCTGCACCTACGATGGTAAGGTTGGGAACTTTAACTTCAAGCTTTTCCCAATAATAGCCCGCCGCAAGATTGATAGTCTTGGTTGCGCCGGCTTTAACGCCCGAATTATTGAGGAAGTCAAGTGCCTGATGTATGGTCTTGAACTGGTATGCACCCGCGCCGTTCTTTACGCCGATATCTGCGTCGGTGATTGCGCCGTCAACCGCAATGTTTACGGAATTTGCCGTTGCAAGGTCTGCATCCTTTGCAATTACGTAAATATCGAAAGTTTCACTAACCGTCGTACCGTTTGACTCAACGGAAACGGTTACGGTCTTTTTGCCGGGTGTGGACGTATCCACGGTGGACAGTGAGTATTCACTGCTCTTCAACAGGAATTCCTGCTTGTTTTCGCCCTCGCCGCCGCTGAGGGTTACGGAAAGTCCGTCGTCGGAAACGGTATCGTTAACGAAGTACAACTGGCGGAGCGAATGGTTTTCGTAAACGCCGTTGCCTGCCGCGCTGTTTGCGCCCTTGATAATCTTATCCGTGCCGAGCTTAACCTCGCTAATCGAATATACGGTTACGTCGTACGAAGTTTCGAAGGTTTGACCTTCTACCGTATAGCTGATGCTGACGGTGTAAGTGCCCGGGGTAGTCTTATCGTAGTCAGAAGTTACGTTGAGCGCACTGGTAAGAACGGGCGAAAGTCTGCCGGTTTCTGCATGCACTGCGTTTACCGCAAGTCCATCGTACGAGATATCCTGTCCTACGTAATAATTAACCTTACCGGTTGCCGCCACTTCGATTTTTTCAACGGGAGTGTCCTCTACGATAGCTTTGTAGGACATATAGAATATATCCGAAGTACCGCCAACGCGGGTGATTACGTATTTGCCCTTTTGGGAGAATTCCATCTTAACGGCTACCAACGGGCCGCTTGAACCGGTTGCATAGTACGATATGGTTTTGGAACCGTCAGGACCGCTTATAGTAAGCTGATTAGACATTACGGAACCCGAACCGTTTGCAACGTGCATCTCAAATACGCCCGCTGCGGGTGCGTTGATTTCAACACGGGAAACCGCGTCTTTCATTTGGATAGACTTGGAATAGTCAACGTCTTTAATCGCTTTTCCGTTTTCATCACAAAGAGTTCTGGGTGTTTTCGTACGGATAACCGTACCCGCACCGATAGAGAAAATGCCGGACGTTAAACCGCTATCGTACGTCTTAGCCTCAAAGTCGCTCGTGTTAAACTGGTAATTTGCGATTAACACGCCGCAGACCGAGCATTTGCCCTGGGCGTTTAAATTATGAGCTACTGCGCCTGAAATCTCGTCAGCGTGTCCGCACGTTGAAGCATGCCAGTGCTTATCAACGTCGTACGTCCAGTCATCGGAATAGGCGTGTTTATGAAGGTCTGCACCGCAGTCGTCACAAACTTCGTCTTTGTCGCTGTCGGCGTGATTAACGGGTGCCTTGTCGGGAGCGTCGCAACCGTCAACACCGCAATGCTCGTGGTGGGTGGTGCCGTTTTCGTCGTCTACCCAGGTATAGCTGTGCTTGTGTCCGGTTTCTCCGCCGTTTTCGCCGCCGTCGTTGCCTTGATTAGAATCGCAGGCAGCAAAGCTGAAAGCCGAGATTCCCATTGCCGAGCAAACGATGGTTGCGGCAATGATTTTTAGAAGCTTCTTATTTTTCATTATTTTTCTCCTTACCTTTAACAAACACGGTTAATTGTTTTTAAGAGGGAAGCACTTCCCTCTGCCGCGGATACGAAATATCCGCGGCGCAAAAAACGCGCTTTGTTTCATTATACTGTCATTATATCTTGTTTTTTACCTTTTGACAAGAGAAAAATTAAAATTACTTTCTTTTTCTGCAATTTATTTTAATTCCAAATAATTACAACCCCAACTACTTATTGGGCAACAAGAAAACACAAGAAAAAAATCAATCGTTGCGCACGCATACGCGTGCGCGTGCGCGTTTAATGACTATACCGATTGATATTTTCTTTTCTGTGGTTTCTAAATATTCTATAACTCTAAACAATATTTTTTCTTTGTTACTTTCTTTGTATTTACTTTATTATTTACTTTATTATTTTCTTTGTGCTACTTTCTTTTACTTTTCAAACGCAATTGCACTTTTGTACGTACGATTTGTACGTACACACAAAACGTGTACACAAAAAAATAAGAGCAACCGTTAGGTTACTCTTACTTTTATTGAAATCCGGCAACTACCTTATCTTGCAGGGTTAAAACCCAACTACTTCTGGCG
>CAMWQS010000082.1 GCA_947176485.1 uncultured Clostridia bacterium
GGAGCTACACCGCCGTCATATCCGCCGCCAACCGCAAGATTAAAAAGAATATAGAAGGGTTGGTCAAAAGGTGCAGACTCAACTGCCGAGCTTTCCGTCCACCAGCCGTCGCTTGTAACCTCAAAAGACTTTACGCCGTCAACGTACCAACTGATATAGTTTGTCGTCCACTCCACTGCGTAGGTATGCCAACCGCTTTCGGTGGTGCCGCTTTTAAGCGTGTAGCCTTCGGGAGCGTTAGTCGTGCACTGGTTGTTAGGCCACGTCATACCGTAGTGTATGGTGTTGTCGATTACGTTGCCTAACCTACCCTTTGCCTCCATTATATCGATTTCGCCGTTAAGGGGCCAAGTGCCGTATTTATTCGCCGAGCTTGCGGCTGAATTGGTAGGCTGGGGAAGCATCCAGAACGCGGGCCACATACCGTTGCCGGTAGGGGTTTTCATTTTTGCTTCGAAGTAGCCGTAAGTCCAGCTTGCTTTATCACGGGTGAGTATTCTGCCCGAGGTGTAGGGTCTGTCGCCCGCTTGCTGCTTCGTTGCGGTTATTATAAGCGAACCGCCCGAAACGGTAACAGCGTCCTGAGTGTAATATTGAAGCTCGCCGTTGCCCCAATAGTCGGGGGAATCTGCGTACTTGTCTTTCGTGCCGGTCTGATAGTTCCATTTCTCGGTATCGAGGGAAGTTCCTTCAAACTCGTCATACCAAACGAGCTCGTATCCGGGCTTTTCGGAGCCTACGGGCAAGCTCGGCGAAGGTTTAGGAGATACCGTTACTTTACAGCTTACGCTTTGCGTGCTGCCCGATGCAAAGGTTACCGTAGCCGTAACGGTAGCTTTGCCCGCCGCTAAGGCTGTAATCAGTGCAAGATTGGCGTTGTTGTCAACTTGTTCAACCTTTGCAACCGCAGGGCTGGAAGAAGCCCATTTTATGGTGGCACCCGTTAACGAACCGGTTACAATCACCGGAGCGTAGCCTTCCACCTCTAAGCTTAATTCTTTTTTTGAAATTTCAAGCGTTTCCTCTACGGGCGGGTCGTCGGGTTTTATAGGCGCGGGGTTTACCTTGATATTGCAAACAGCCATTAACGATTCGGTTGCCGCCCAAACGGTAGCCTCGCCTTCGGCTATGCCCGTAACCAAGCCGTCCTCTACCGTAACGATTCCTGCAGGGGAAACACCCCACTCAACGGCGCTGCCGTCGGTTGCGGTTGCGGTAAGCTGAACCGAATCGCCCACGGCGAGTGTAACCTCGGTTTGGGAAATGGTAAGCTCGGGCTTGGTATTGTTATCGTCGCCCGTAATATTATCGTTATTTCCGCCGCCACCTAAGCCGCCTATAAACTGACTTATATAATCGCACCCGCTTAGCGACATGACCATAAGGGCCGATACCGACAGAGCTATGCCTTTTAATAAATTGATTTTTTTCATTGAAAAAAATTTTCCCTTTTAAAGGTTGTTGGTGCTTGTATGCAAGCACCAACGGGGGTAACCCCCGTTACAGTTATGAAATTTACTATCAAAACTTGTAATATTATAACACACTTATATTTATATTGTCAATAACAAATAAATATTAAGTTACTGATTTTTGGCGGGGTATTCTGCCAAAACTTGCACGGCGGAACCGCTTGCAGCCGCCTCCCCTTTGCCGTTTATAATATGGGTTATGGCGGAAGCGGTTTTACCCGTTAACCAAACCGTTACCATATGGTTGAAATTCATACCCGGGGTTTGGGGACAGACGATTGCGCTGTCGAGCGTAACCGCCGCGTCGCGCAGATACGAGTACACGCCGAGCGAGTACGCCGTGTGGGTGGTTACACCTTCGGAAACGTAGTAGCTTGCATAGCCGTTGACAGTACCGTCGGGCGACCAACTTTGTGCGTTGGGAACGTCGTAGGGAAGCTCGGACTGGTAGAAATAAGTAGTGCCGCCGTTGCCGTTCCATACAGTTTGGTATTTTTGGAAGTGCTCAACGAACAAGCCGTAGAAGGTTACGTTATTGCCGTTGACGATAATGCCCGTATCGGCTTTATTCTTATCCCAGCCGACGCCGTCCCAGTGGTCGGCGCGCCATATCCAGAAGTTGTCGCCTATTACGTTGTTGCTGTTAATTACTACGCAAGCGTTAACCGAAGTGTTTTCTTCCTTGGCTCCGCCTACGCGGAAGAACAAATCGGACAATACTGCGGGGGTTGCCGAGTGGTCTGCGGTACCGTTTTCTCCCCCTACCTCTAAGAGGGTTTTAGTGCTCTTGCCCGCGTCGAAAAGCAGACCGCCGATACGGATATTATCAGTATCTGCAATCCGCATAAGAGTATCCGTATTGCCGTCCGTGGGGCGCAAGGTTGCAAGCCCCAAACCCAAAACGACTGCGCCCTCTTGCTCCACTTTGAGTGGAGCTTCAAGCTCGTACACGCCCGCCGTTAAAATCAGGTTTTTGCCTTTTTCAAGCTGGGCGTTGATGGTTGCGGCGGTGTCCCTGTCGCTGCGCGCCACGTAGAATTTATCAAGCGATAAGTACTCGCCCGAGCCGTTCCAGCTCGTGCCACGCGTTGAGTTCGCGTTGGGAACGAACACGCGGTAGCCGTTCGTTTGGTCGTAGGTGAGATAGGGCTTTTCACGGATAGTTCCGCTGTTTTCTATATTGGTATAATTTCCGCCCGTGCCGCCCCAAGAGTTTGCGGGCAAGTTGCCTTCAACGCCGACGAGAGCGGTATTCCACACGCAACCCGACCAACTGCCGAAGGAGGAATTTCTTGAAAGCCATTGCTGTTGCGAGCCCGAGATTACGGTGCCGTCAACCTTGGTATCGGCAATGAAGCCGCCCGAAGTCGTAGTGTCGCCGACCGTACTTGATAGGCTGAGGTCGCCTTTGACGTGGACGCGGCGAAGGCTCGTTGCCTGCGATACCGCCCAACGCATATTGCTATTTACAGTTAGGTTTTCGGCGGTGCGCCAGAAGTTACATAAGGATATGGGCGCGTCCGTATTCACTTGGGTTATAACTACGTCGTCGGGAGAGGCGCCGAGGCCTGCAAGCGCGGTGTAGTAGCCCATATTTATATTGACGTCGTAATCGCCTGCTTTGAAGAATGCGGCAAGCCTTTCTTCGGTGAACTCGCCGCGGGCGCGCTGCTGCTCCCCCTCTTTGGTGCCGTCCGTTTTTTTGTAGAAGGCGTCGAGTTCTTCCTTGATTTTTGCGGGGTCGTCGTCGGGGGAATACACAAAAGTGTTTTTACCAAACAAAGCCGTTTCTTGGCTGTAAATGCCTACGACCACGATATCGCCGCTTTGGGTGTACGTGGTTATTTTATAGTAGGAATTGATATCGTCAGCAACGTATTCGTTGACGGTGCCGTCGACGTAACCGATGTATTCGTATTCACCGTGACGGGTCGGGGACTTTTCAATAGAGTAGCCCGTTGCGCCCTCGTATTTGTCCCAGCGGACGGTTACTTTGTTGCCGTCGACCGCAAAGTTATAGTCCGATGCAACCCCGTTGCCATCGTCGTCGTCTTTACAAGCTGTTAAGCCGACGGTTAAACCCGAAACGAGAAGTGCGGCAACGCCGACTGCTAACGCCTTTTTGAATTTCATTTTTCCCTCTTGGCGGGGCGTACGTGCGCCCGTTTCATTTGATTTTAATATATGTTAACACGGATAAGAAAGGTTGTCAATAGCGGGTTGATTTTGTTTTTTTATTGTGGTAAAATTGGGGTATGGATACTACTAAGGTTTTAAACGAGCTTGCCCGTCTTTACCCCGACGCGCAGCCCGCACTGCACTTTAAAACGCCGTACGAGCTGTTAGTGGCGGTGATACTGTCGGCACAATGCACGGACGAGCGGGTGAACAAGGTTACGGCGGTGCTGTTTGAAAAATATAATACGCCCGAAAAGATGGTAACACTTACGCAAGAGGAGCTTGAAAGATACATATTCTCTTGCGGGTTTTACAGGAACAAGGCGGCGCATATACTTTCCGCCTCGCACGATATTTTGGAAAAATTCGGCGGGGAGGTTCCCCCTACTCTTGCCGAGCTGAAAACGCTTGCGGGCGTTGGGCAAAAGACGGCGAACGTCGTGTACGCCGTGGCTTTCGGCGGAGACGCGATTGCGGTTGATACGCACGTTTTCAGGGTGTCGAACAGGCTTGGAATTTCCGAGGGTAACACGCCCGCGAAGGTTGAAGAGGGACTTTGCGCGGCAATACCGAAGGAGCTTTGGTCGAAGGCACACCATTACCTTATTTATCACGGGAGGCGGGTTTGCCACTCGCAAAAGCCCGACTGCGGAAATTGCACTTTGAAAGAATATTGCAAATTTTATAAGAAATAAAAAAAAGGAACGCCTTGAAGCGTTCCTTTTTAGTTTTTTTATTCTACATTCCTGACGCCGCACCGAAGATAGCCGCAAAAAGTATTCCGAATGCAGCTATAAAGATGATGAGCCAAATTAAAAAGGTAATGATGCTTACTATAAGCGCAGCAAGTGCAAGACCGGGCGCCGCGTACTGTTTGGACTTTACCATACCGACGATGCTTAAAATTACGCCGACGAGCCCGGGAATTAAAAACGCGTAGTTGCCGCCCAAAAGACCTACGATACCCAAAACGAGACCCGCGATTGCAAAGCCGTTTGCGCTTTTACCTTGACCCGCGGTTACAGCCGAGTTGGCTTGGAGCATATTATCGGTAGCAACACCGCAATTGGGGCAAACCACTGCGTTGTCGCTTATCTCTTTACCGCAATTTTTACAGAACATATTACTCCCTCCTTTTTATCATATGAGTTTGTTGTGAGTTTATTATAGTTTAATAAATTAATTCTGTCAAGAAAATAAAAAAAGAACGCTTTTGAAAGCGTTCTTTTTTTTCTGATTTTAGTTACATACCAGCCGCGCCGAGTATTGCACAACCTGCTGCAGTGCAAGATGCGATAACGATAATCCAAATCGCCGTGGTGATGCAGCTGATAACGATACCAGCAATTGCAAAGCCTTTGCCGTCGCCTGCGTATTCGGGCTTTCTGCTGTTGGTCAAACCAACGATAGAAAGAATCAACGCGATAACGTTGAACTCTAAAATAGCCAAAATGAAGCCAACAAGTGCAATGGTGTTCTTCTGTGCGGGAGCGGGAGTCGTGTTCTTTGCCATGTTATCCGTAGCTACGCCACAGTTAGGGCATACGACTGCGCTATCGTCGATATCTTTGCCACAATTCTTACAAAACATCTTTTTTATCTCCTTAAATTATTTCTGTGAATTTTCACAGTTTGTTCACAAATTATTATAGAATACTTTATTTTGTATGTCAATAAAATATGAAAATATTTTTGAATAAAATGTGGTAATATACGGAAATTTGACAAAAAATGTAAGCCTTCGGAAAACCGAAGGCTTGTTAAACTTAATAATATATAGGGAACGACATAATAAAACTAACCCAGAATATCGAAGTTATTATCCCGCTTATCAAACCGATACCCAGTGATACGGCACTTATGATTATGCCGGCAAGGGCGAAGTTTTTGCCGTCGCCGTTGAACTCCGGCTTTTTGGCGTTCTTGTATGCGATAATCGAAACGATTAAACCGGCAATACTTACGAAGAACGAAAGGATAAAGCCGACGAGCGCAAGTGTGTTCTTCTGCTCGGGTGCGCTTGCCGACCTGTTATAATTGTCCGTAGGAACTCCGCAGTTGGGGCAGATTACAGCGTTTTCGTTTACTTCTTTTCCGCAGTTTTTGCAAAACATAAATATACTCCGTGTTGGTTGATTTTTTATTATTTTATAACATTATATTTATAATGTCAACAGAAAATGTTTTATCTTACCACACGAACAGTATATCGAACCAAAGCGCGCCTAAGAACATCCAAACTATCGACCAGATTAAAAGCGATATGGCGCCGACGATTATGCCCGTAAGCGCGAAGCCGAAGCCGGACTTGTACTCTTTGACCTTAACCATTCCGACGATGCTTAAAATTAAGCCTACTAACGAGGGAAGGCATATTAAATAGTCGCCGCCGATGATGCCGACTATTGCGCAAATCATACCCGCGAGGGCAAGACCGTTGAATTTTGTCTGCGACGCGGCGGGCTTTGAAACCGCAGTATAATTATCGGTAGCTATTCCGCAGTTGGGGCAGATTATGGCTTTTTCGTTTACTTCGTGACCACAGTGTTTGCAATACATAAAAGAACTCCTTTGCTTCTTTTATAATTATAACGATTTAAAAATTGATTTTGTCCCGCAAAGAGAAAAATTTTTTATCTATTAAAATTATATTACGAATTTTATTTTTGTCAACACAAATAAAACAGCCCGCGTAAGCGTTCCGCTTAACCAAGTATTTTAATTGCGTAATAGAAATAAAACAGCCCGTGCGGTTATGCACGGGCTGAGTGTTTCGAAATTAATTTTAAATTAGCCAAGAACCTTAACGATGGTACCGGAACCAACCGTTCTGCCGCCTTCACGGATAGCGAAACGGAGCTTCTCTTCAACTGCTACGGGTTTGATGAGCTCAACGCTGATTTCAACGTTATCGCCGGGCATAACCATTTCGGTGCCTGCGGGAAGCTCGATAGAACCGGTAACGTCGGTAGTTCTGATGAAGAACTGAGGACGATAGTGGTTGAAGAAAGGAGTGTGACGGCCGCCTTCGTCTGCCTTAAGAACGTAAACCTGAGCGGTGAACTTGGTAGCAGTTTTAACGGTGCCGGGTTTAGCAAGAACCTGTCCTTTTTCGATGCCCTTTCTGTCGATACCACGAAGAAGTGCGCCTACGTTGAAGCCTGCGATAGCTTCGTCAACGCTCTTGTGGAACATTTCAAGACCGGTA
>CAMWQS010000083.1 GCA_947176485.1 uncultured Clostridia bacterium
GAACGGAGCGCCTTTGCTTCGCCAGTGCAGTAGCCGGGGAAGTTGTAGTGGTGCATATATCTTTTTGTAACTTCTTCGTCAAGACCTTCAAGCTTCTGCGCTTCGCCGAGCATACCGAGGGTGCAAGTCGTAAGGGTTTGGGTTTGTCCTCTCGTGAAAACGGCTGAGCCGTGCGCACGGGGAAGAACTCCCTTTTCACACCAAATGGGACGAACGTCTTTAAGACCTCTGCCGTCGGGACGGATACCCTTATCGAATATCTTTGCACGAACCTTTTCCTTGGTGAGGTAATAAAGGCTGTCCTTAATTTCACGCTTGTTATCTGGATAGATATCAGCGAAATGCTCTAAAACTTCCTTTTCTGCTTCTTCCTGTCTCTTTTCTCTTTCCTGTCTGTCGAATGTATCGATAGCCCAGTCGATTTTTGCGGAAGCGTATGCGCGAACCTCCTTGTCAAGCTCTTCGGGAATATGATAAAGTTCGATTTCAAGCTTGGGTTTGCCGACTACGGGAACAATTTTATCTTCGATAAATTGGCAAATTTTCTGAATTTCTTTATGACCGAACATGATTGCGCCGACCATTTCGTCGTTGGTAACTTCGTTTGCGCCCGCTTCGATCATCAAAATTGCGTCCTTAGTACCAGCCAAGTTCAAGTGAATTGCGCTCTTTGCGCGCTGAGCCAAATCGGGGTTAATAACGTACTTGCCGTCTACCATACCTACGACAACCGAACCCGTGGGACCAGCCCAAGGGATATCGGAAATTGCAAGTGCAACTGAAGAGCCTATCATGGCGAGAGGCTCGGGTGAAACGTCAGGTTCAACCGAAAGCGCCTGTGCCGTAACGACTACGTCGTTAAAAAGACCCTTGGGGAACAACGGACGAAGGGGTCTGTCGATAAGTCTTGCAGTCAAAATTGCTTTATCGCTTGCCCTTCCTTCACGCTTTTTAAAGCCGCCGGGAATTTTGCCGATAGCGTACATCTTTTCTTCGTAGTCAACTTGCAGAGGGAAGAAATCCATACCTTCTCTGGGTGCTGCCGACATACATACCGACACCATAACGGCGGTCTCACCGCATCTTACAAGGCAAGAGCCGTTGGTCTGTTCAGCGTATTTGCCCGTCTCGATAACGACGTCTTTTCCGCCTACTTTGAGTGTAAATTCTTTGTAGTTCATCTCTGTCTCCTTTTCTTCTTGTGCCCACAGCGCTTGCTGCGAACGATTTTTTAAGCAAAAAAGAGCGCGTTAAAGCGCGCTCTTTTTGTTACTTTCTGAGTCCTAATGCCGCAACTATAGCACGGTATCTTTCGATATCCTTGCTTTTAAGATAGTCCAAAAGACCGCGACGGCGACCAACCATCTTTAAAAGTCCGCGACGGGAATGGTTATCGTGGATATGCTCTTTAAGGTGTTCGTTGAGGTGGTTTATTCTTTCAGTCAAAAGTGCAATCTGCACTTCGGGCGAACCGGTGTCCCCTTCCTTAGTAGCGTATTTTGCGATAATTTCTTGCTTTTCCATTTACTTTATCCTCCTATGGAAATATTTGCGGGAAACAAAGCTCGGCGTTGAGTGTTCGCACGACCTTGTAACCGTAACGAAAATCATTTTAGCACTATTAATTGTAAAAAGCAAACGATTTGAATAAAATTTTCAAAAATATTAGTACAAGCTCACTATTTAAACAGCTTGTTTCTTTTTTCGATAATTTCGTCGATTTTGGAAAGATAGGTCGGAATGTCCTTGGGGGCGGCGTAGCGTTCAATTCTGTCCTCGTCCCCGAAATAACGCTTTGAAATTGCGTTTGCACCTACGGCGACGTTGGAAGTAATTTCTTCCATCGTATCGATATTGTACACACAGGCTTTATCTGGCTTAGCCCAACCTACGTTTTCCAGTCCGCCCGCCTGATACTTCTGTCGATATAGATAGTAAGGCTCATACCCCGCTTGCGTAAGAAGCGTGCGAGAAAGGCTAATCATTTCCTCTATACCCTTTACGTTCAACTTCTTGGTTTCTTCTTTTAATTTCGCGCCACTCTTTAACGAAAGCGTATGCACGGTTATATTTGCGGGATTTAACGAGATAGCTGTCCTTATTGAGTTTTCAAAGTCTTCGGGCGTTTCGTCAGCAAGTCCCGCAATTAAATCAAGGTTAATATCAAAGCCGTATTTTGCTGCCATTTCATACGCTTGAACGGTTTGGGCGGAAGTGTGTTTCCTGCCTATTTTTTCAAGCGTTTTATCGTTAAAAGTTTGGGGGTTTACACAAATTCGCGTTACGCCGAAATCTCTTGCAGTTTTCAATTTTTCTTCGGTAAAAACGTCGGGTCTGCCCGCCTCTACCGTATACTCCACTTTTTTGTCGAAAAGTGCGTTAATTGCGGCATATATGGGGGTCAATTGAAAATTTTCAAGCACGAAAGGAGTACCTCCGCCGACGTAAATACTGCGTAAATCGGTAAGATACGGCTTAACGGTATTCAGCTCCTTTACAAGAGAATTTACGTAATTTTCTATATAAATTTTGGTCTTTTCTATAGGCGCGGTAATAAACGAACAATAGTCGCACTTAGTGGGGCAAAACGGTATACTTATGTATAAATCTTGCCCTCCCTTTTTATATATTCGGCTCTGCGCTTTTATAATGCGGGACACGAGGGCAGTGTTATCTTCAGACACGCACGTTTTCTTAAAAAGCTCTTCGAAACCCGCACCCGCCGAAATCTCATTATAGGCAAGCTTAGTGGGGCGTATGCCCGTAAGCGCACCCCAAGGAAGGTCGCCCTTGAATTTTGAAAGAACCTTATAAAAAGCCAACTTTGCCGAGCGTTTTGCAAGGCGTTTGAAAACCAAATCGTTTTCAGCCTTATACTCCTCTTCAAAGTCGTAAAATTCGCCGTTGTATTCTATTGAGTTTAAAAACTTACCACCCGAACACGAAAAATAATGCGTGAAATCTTCGTCTTCTGCGTCAAAAGCGCGGATTACGAGCAGTATTTCGTCATATAAGCCTATACTGTTTGTATTTAGCATTTTAATACCTTAGATACGGATTAAAGGTGCGTTCGCGTGAAAGCGTGCTGTCCTCACCGTGTCCGCAATAAATTTTATAATCACCGTCAAGCGCAGAAAGCTTTTTGAGACTGCTTATAAGTTGTGTGAAGCTGCCGGTTGGCAAGTCCCATCTGCCTATATTGCCGCGAAAGAGCGTATCACCCGTAAAAAGTGCGCTTTCGGTAAGATAACAGCAGCTGCCCACTGTATGCCCGGGAGTTTCTAAAACTTTAAAGTCTATGCCGCACAAGTTAACTTCTTCCCCGTCTTTAAAGGTACGTGCAATTTCAAATTGCGGAACGGTTACGCCGCCGAATATACTTAAATATTCTTTACTGAAAATTAAGTCTTTTTCGCGTTCGCTGCAGCATATAAGGGCACCTTTTGCAAAAAGTTCGCCGCATGCACCAACGTGATCAAAGTGCCCGTGAGTAAGCAAAACGAACTTGCAAACAAGCCCGTTTTTCTTTAAAACTTCTATAACGTTATACCCAGACGGGTCTATTACTACGGCAGTCTTATTATCAGCCGTCAAAATATAAGAATTACTTGCACCGTTAAACGGTAAAACTTTAAAAACTTGCATATATATTGGGGTCAATTGGTCGTTCTGTATACGTCAAGTACGCGCTTATCGCGCTTTAAACGGTTAATCAAAAGGTCGATATCAGAGCGCTTATTAAGCTTTATGCGCACGTCGACTTCCGCCAAATTGTCCTTATTTATTCTGCCGCTGATTTGCGTGAACGAAAGGCGCATCGCAGCAATTTCCGCGATCACGTAAGCCGTAACGCCGTCGTAGTTATCCGAAATAACTTTTATATCCGCAAGGAAATCGGTATTGATGTCACCCGTCCACTGCGCGGGTTGCAAGCGGTTCTTGTCCGCATCGCTAAGATTGGTGCAGTCCGAACGGTGAACTATTACCCCCCTTCCACGCGAAACGAAGCCGACGATGTCGTCACCGGGGACAGGGTTGCAACAATGTGCAAAGCGAACCAAAAGCCCGCTCATACCCTTAATTGTTACGCTACCTGCAGGTGAGTGCTTTAACTTGCCCGAATCAACCACTTCAACGGGCTTGGGCATTTCTTTCTTATAGTAGTCAATCAGTTTAAAAATTACTTGGTTAACGCTGACCGCGCCGTAACCGACGGACGCCATCATCTCGTTCACCGAACTGAAAACAAGCTTGTTGGAAAGTTTTTTGAAGGAGCTTTCCGTAAGCAAATCGTTTAGGTTATACCCTTTACGCTTTGCCTCCGCTTCAAGCATAGCTTTACCGGTCTTGGCGTTTTCCTCCTTCATCTCACGCTTAAAAAATTGCCTTATCTTGGCGCGTGCCGAGCCCGACTTGACGAATTTAAGCCAGTCCCACGAAGGACCGCGAGAGCTTGACTGCGTGAGGATTTCAACCACGTCACCCGTTGTCAGCGTGGAATTTAAGGCAACCATTTTGCCGTTGACCTTAGCACCTACGCATTTATTGCCGACTTCCGAGTGAATAGCGTAAGCGAAATCCACAGGGGTTGCTTCCAATGGAAGTGAAATAACTTTGCCGTGCGGGGTAAAAACCAAAAGCTCGTTATCGTATAAGTCGTTCTTTAAGCTGTCAACGAATTCTTTAGATTCGTTTAAGCTTCCTTGCCAGTCCATAACGTCGCGTATCCACGAAAGACGGGCGTCGAAGTTTGTTTCCTTTGCCTCAACAGAGCCTTTTTCTTTATACTTCCAGTGCGCGGCAATACCGTATTCAGCCATCTTGTGCATTTCGTAAGTGCGTATCTGAATTTCAAAGAACTGCCCGAAATTGGTTACTACCGTAGTGTGCAAGGACTGATACATATTGCGCTTAGGCGTTGCGATATAGTCCTTAATTCTGCCGGGCACGGGCTTCCACTTCATGTGGATTTTGCCTAAAATTTCATAGCACTCGTCAGTTTTATCAACGATAACGCGGGTTGCTGTTAAATCGTAAATCTGGTCAAGAGTCTTGCCCTGATTTTTCATTTTACGGTAGATAGAATAGAAGTGCTTGGGTCTGCCTATAACCTCGCCCTTTATGCCGCTTTCTTTTAAAATTTCTTTGATTTCGGCAACCACGAAGTCAACGAAGGACTTCCTTTCCTCCAACTTCTGGTGAATGTTGGTAACCAAGAACTCGTAAGCTTCAGGGTCAAGGTATTTAAGGCATAAATCTTCAAGCTCGCACTTAATTTGCGAAATACCGAGCCTTCCCGCCAACGGCGTGAAAATTTCCAAGGTTTCCTTGGCAATTCTTTGCTGGCGCTCGTTGGAAAGGAAGTTCAACGAACGCATATTGTGCAGCCTGTCCGCAAGTTTAATTATAATGACGCGCACGTCATTAGCCATAGCTACGAAAATTTTTCTGAAATTTTCCGCGTCTTCTTCCTCATGCGTGCGGTAATGAATTTTATCGAGCTTAGTTACGCCGTCAACCAAAGTCATAATTTCTTTGCCGAAGCGGCGTAAAATGTCATCCTCGGTGGCGGGCGTATCTTCTACTACGTCGTGAAGAAATGCGGCAGCAACCGTGGGCGTGTCGAGTCCTAAGTCAACTAAAATTTCGGCAACGGCGCACGGGTGCATAAAGTACGGCTCGCCAGAGGCGCGCTTTTGCCCGTTGTGCATTTCCCTTGCGTAGTTGTGCGCTGAAAGAAGGAGCGCGTAGTCTTCGGCAGAATAATTCTTTTTGATTTTATCAATGACGTCCAAAATGCTCCTCCTTTATTTCCTTTACCATATTATATAATGGTGAATTTTCAAGTTTACTTTTTACCCCTCGGACAACCTCTAATCTGCCACTATTGAACGTAATTAAAGAAAGCTGTTCAAACACCTTCAAGGCGAAGAATACTTGCAATTTATTGCCGAGATTATTGCGCTTTGCTACTTCTTCCGCACAAGCGCCTTCAAGGTTTGAAGCGTTTGCCGAAACTTGTGCAAAGACGCTCAGCAGTTCTTCCCTATCGCAGTTAAGCTTGTTTATAACGCGTGATGCGGGGGCGTTTTCAACCACTTCCACGCGCCCGTCTAAAACACCGAGCCTTGTAGCACACTTAAGGTTATCTAATACTATTACCCTTTTGTAGCCGCTTAAATCGGCCTCCCCGTTGGGTGCAACCAAAATTGAAGTATGGAAGCTTTTTGACGACGGCAAGAACATATCTGCGTCAAGATTTGCGGAATTATTATAAGAGTTTATAACGGTGTTATCCCAAGAAACAAACACCGTACCCGCCGCTTTATTTTTCATTAAATTCTCGACTTCAGCGTGGGAAATCGTTGAGACGTTACAGTCAAATTCTTCGTTTGAAAGCGTTTCTATAAGCGATAACGCCATTTCTTCCTCAGCGTACACCCTTGCGTCGTTACCGTAGACAACGTCCCGCACGAAGCCTTTAATATACTCTTTACCGCGGAAAGACGACACGTTGTATTCGAAAATAAGCTTTTTAGGCGCCGCGCTTGAAAGCAGCTTAGCGTATTTGCTACCACCGAAATACATAAGCTCAAGCTTGGAATTTTTTATTGATAAATGCGGCGATAAAGGC
>CAMWQS010000084.1 GCA_947176485.1 uncultured Clostridia bacterium
GTGCATACTTGCACCTCGGCGCGGGTGAAGTGCCGCAATTATATATTTGTGTGCCATTAAAAATTGCGGCACAAGGGGCGAGAAGCCCCTAAAAATCACGAAAAATCGCAGGCGCAGAATAGCCGAGATTTTTGTGAGGGAGGATTGTATGGACTTGACACCTAAACAGATAGTACACGAACTGAATAAATACATTATCGGGCAGGACGAGGCAAAGAAGGCGGTTGCAATCGCGCTTAGAAACCGTTACCGCCGCAGTCAGCTTTCGCCCGCGCTACAGGACGAAATTACGCCCAAAAACATTATAATGAAGGGACCCACGGGCGTCGGTAAGACCGAAATAGCAAGAAGACTTGCAAAGCTTGTTAAAGCGCCTTTTATTAAGGTTGAGGCAACCAAGTACACCGAAGTCGGCTACGTAGGGCGCGACGTCGAGAGTATGGTGCGCGATTTGGCAGAGTGCGCTATCCGACTCGTAAAAGAGGAAAAGACGCAAGAAGTCAGCTATAAGGCGACTGCGGTTGCCGAAAGGCGTATCGCAAAGGTGCTTGCGGAAATCAAGAAGGACGAGCGCGGTGAAACGGCAAAAGCCGTATTCGAGGATAAGCTGGTTGAAGAAATTCACGCCGGCAAGCACGATAACGCCGTAATCGAGATAGAAGTTGACGATATCCCCAAGCCGTTGGAATTATCCCCCGGCAGCGGTGCGGCAATTGACTTGGGCTCTATTTTCAGCGGCATCGGCATGAACAAGAAAAAGAAGCGTAAGATTACCGTAAAAGAGGCGAAGAACCTTATCATCGCCGAAGAAGCGGATAAGCTTATCGATAACGACGCCGTCAACGCCGAGGCTTTGCGTCGTGCGGAGAACGACGGAATTATCTTTATCGACGAAATAGACAAAATCGCGGGCAAGGGTAACCACGGCGCGGACGTTTCGCGTGAGGGTGTTCAGCGCGACATTCTTCCCATAGTCGAGGGTTGCACCGTAATGACCAAGTACGGACCCGTAAAAACCGATTATATCCTATTTATCGCGGCGGGTGCGTTCCACGTTTCTAAGGTGGAGGATTTAATTCCCGAGCTTCAAGGCAGGTTCCCCATTCAGGTCGAGCTTAAAAGCCTGACGAAGGAAGACTTCGTAAACATTCTTACCCAACCCCAGAACGCGATTACCACTCAGTACTCCGCGCTTCTTGCAGTTGATAATATCGACTTGCACTTCACTAAGGACGCAATTGAAAAAATCGCCGAGGTTTCCGAGGATATCAACACCACTTCGGAGGACATCGGTGCAAGGCGTCTTCACACCGTTATGGAGTATCTTTTAGAGGATATTTCATACAACGCGGGCGGTAACGATTACCCCGTAATTCGGGTTGAAGTCAACGAAAAGTACGTTGAAGAGCATCTTGAAAATATTATTAAAAACCGCGATTTAAAGAAGTACGTTTTATAACGAAAATGCCGTTATTTAAGGCATATATGGGGGTCAATTGCTAAAAATGGAGACTTTTGAGATAGTATTGATATGCGTTTTCGGCGCGTGCGTGATTGGCGTTCTTATCGGTATTTACTTAATGTGCCGCAGGAAAAAGGGCGGAAGCAATTCCCGCAGCTATAGAAAGCAAAAGGAAGAATACGCAAATCAGCTTTGCGCAGGGCTTGACGGTGAAGGCGTTTACGCGCTTGCGCAAAAATATAAAGAGGGCGAAGGCGTAGAAAGAGATATCATTCTTTCGGAAGAGCTCGTTAAAAAATCTGCCGAGCTCGGTTATGCCAAAGCACAGTACGACGAAGGTTGCAGGCACGATTACTTTGAAAACGACGTAGCGATAAAGTGGTTTGAAAAAGCCGCCGCGCAGGGCTACGAGGACGCCATAATAAAGCTTGGCGATATTTACAATTTCGGGCGCGACGGGGCGCTCGGCGACCCCGTCATAAAAGAGGACCCCGAAAAAGCTTTAAAGTATTATCTCCCGATTGCCGAAAAGGGCAACGTCGAGGTTATGAAATTGGTCTCGCTCGTGTACACGCTTGCGTACGACGACGATGAAAACGCATTGAAGTGGCGTGCTAAGGCGGCTGAGGCAACCGGCAAGCTGGAAGACATCAAAGAAGTTGCGGAAAATTATTCAATGAACGACGACTTTGAAAACTCGGTTATCTGGTATAAAAAAGCTGCGGAATTGGGCGATATCGAGGCGTTGTACAATATTGGCATAGAGTACGAGCGTATGGACGATTCCGACCCTGCCGAAGTTACGTACTGGTTTGAAAAGGCTATTGCGGCGGGCTATACCGAAGCGGAAGTTACCGTAGCTTTCAGATGCTTAAGCGGTGAAACTTATAAAAAAGACGAAAATAAGGCTTTTAAGCTATTTTCAAAGCACGCCGAGCTTGGCGACGATATGGCGCTTTACGGGCTTGGGCTTTGCTACCGAAGGGGCGCAGGCGTTTCAAAAGACGATAAAAAAGCCTTCGAATATTTTGAAAAGGCTAATAATTTCTGTTCAAGACCCTTGCTTGCCAAATGCTATCTGGAAGGCGTAGGCGTAGAAAAGAACGAGCAGAAAGGCTTTGAAATACTTGCCGAAGAAAATAAAGACGACCACGGCGGACTGGAAGTGCTGTACTTGCTGGGCGAGTGCTACTTCTTCGGAAAGGGCGCTGAAAGCGACAAGCAGAAGGCAAAAGAGCTGTGGAAAAAATGTGCCGAATATGACGACGAGGATTCGATTGCCGCGTTGGATAAATACTTCGGCATAACCGTAAATAACGATTAAATTTGAAGGTTTAATTATGATTAACGTACCCAGGGGCACGAAGGACGTTCTGCCCAACCAATCTTATAAATGGCAATACGTAGAGGGAACTGCGCGTGAGGTCGCACGCGTCTTTAACCTTAAAGAAGTGCGAACCCCGACCTTCGAGCATACCGAGCTTTTCAAGCGCGGCGTGGGCGAAACGACGGACGTTGTAAACAAAGAGATGTACACCTTCGAGGATAAGGGCGGAAGGTCTATGACCCTAAAGCCCGAAGGCACTGCGGGCGTTGCGAGAATGTTTATTGAGAACGGTCTTGCAAGCTCACCTATGCCCGTCAAAACCTTCTATATCACGCCGGCGTTCCGCTATGAAAATCCGCAGGCGGGTAGGCTTAGGGAGTTCCACCAGTTCGGTATCGAAGTGTTCGGCTCGTCCTCACCCGAAACCGACGCGGAGGTTATTTTCGCCGCTTCGTCCTTCTTGGACAAGCTGAAAATCAAGGGCGTAAAGCTAGAGATAAATTCAATTGGGTGCCGGATATGCCGCAACGAATACAATAAAGCACTTAAAAATTACTTCGCGCCGCACCTTGAAGAAATGTGCGCAAACTGCCGTTCAAGGTTTGATAAAAACCCCTTGAGAATGCTTGATTGCAAGGAAGAAAAGTGCAAAAGCATAGCAAAAGGTGCACCTAAAATCACTGATTATCTTTGCGATGACTGCAAAAAACACTTTGACGGCGTGCGTTCGCTTTTGGACGCCGAAGGGCTTGAATATAGCGTTAACTCCAACATAGTACGGGGTCTAGACTATTATTCGCGTACCGTTTTCGAGTTTGTTTCTACCCAAATCGGCGCGCAAGGCACGGTTTGCGGCGGCGGAAGATACGACGGGCTTTTATCTGAGCTTGGCGGCAGCCCCCTTCCCGCAATAGGTTTTGCAGCGGGAATAGAAAGGCTTTTACTTCTTATGGAAAACACGGGCGTGCCCTTCCCCGAGGACAGCGTTCCCGAAATTTATTTGGCTGGCATGGACGAAAAGTCGAGGGCGTTAGCCTTCAAAATTGCGGCGGGCTTAAGGGCAAGCGGCGTGTGCGCCGAGGTTGACCACATGCAAAGAAGCGTAAAGGCGCAGTTAAAATACGCAGATAAGACGGGCGCGAGGCTCGTTGCCGTAATAGGCGAAAGCGAGCTTGAAAGCGGCGTTTTAAACGTCAAGAAAATGTCGGACGGCACCACCTCCGCGGTTAAAATAGACGAACTTTACGCATACTTAACCTTAGGTTACAAGGAGGAAATATAATGGAAAGTATTGACGTTGCTCGTTTTGACGAACTGTTAAAAGGTGAAAAGCCCGTGGTTTGCGATTTTTACGCAAACTGGTGCGGTCCCTGCAAAATGCTTGCACCCGTAATGGAGGGCATGGCTGAAAAGTATTCGGATAAAGCCGTTTTCGTAAAGGTTGATATCGACGATAATTTCGAGCTTGCCGCCCGCTACGGCGTAACCTCGATTCCCTTAGTTGGGGTGTTTAAAAACGGAGAGCTTGCCGATAGCAGCTTGGGCTATACTTCTAAGTCCGAAATGGACGAATTTTTGAACAAAAATATCTAAATATGATAAAACGCGGCGGTAAAAACCGCCGCGTTTTTTCTTGACCAAAAGGTTGACTATTATCATAAAAGAGAATATAATTTGAATATAAAAATTTTAAAAACGGCAAGAGGGTACCCTCTTAAGCATTACTATGTAATGCTTAAACAATACCTGATTGCCTAAGTCGTCTACTGATATGGACGGAAAGGAGTTTTATGAAAGCTTTTAAAAAGATAACTGCGTTTGCGGTTGCAATGACTATGGGCTGCTCGGTATTTGCTTTTACCGCTTGTACCCCTAACGACGATGACGGCGGAGATAACAACGTTACCAGTAATCTTCCCGCGGGTAAGCCCGCCCAAGCAATTGACGCCACTTTTGCTTCCGCGCTTAAAGAAGAAAAGGATTATCTTACCCTTAACTACACCAACAAGACGAACGGTACAGATACGCATCACACCAAAACCAACGGCGTTGAAACCGCTACCGATACGACCACTTACGAAATCAATTTGACGGCAAGCGGCAAAGTCGACCTTAAAGGCGGCAACGCAGACCTCGTTGCAAAGTCTGTGGCAACTTTTGAAAACGATAAGGGTAAGGACGTATCTTACAGTATTAAAAACAACAATTACGTTGAGTACGATTTCTTGCGCAGCTGGAATATGTTCTCTTACAAGGCTGAAAAAGAGGTAACCGATTTCACGGACGTTGAGCTTTCGCACGACGGCTCTGCAAATATCAACTGGGAAGAAATTTTGGGCCAAATAGGCTCGATAGGCGGCGGCAGCGGCGCAGCAACCTATGCGGAAGCACCCGATTTGTCAGCCCTTCCCACAACGGGTGATTTGGCAAAGCTTTCGCTTGCTAACGAAAATACGGTGCTCGTTAAGCTTGCCGCGGCGGCAAATACCTTAAAATACGAAAACGGCGTTTACTCCATCGACCTTATCGAAACCGTTGATACGGTCATCAAGGAAGTCGGCACGGTCGTAGCCGCGTTAGAGGGTGATAACACCGTCGGCGATATTTTAAATAACGCTATCGTTAAAAAGTACTTCTCGGTTATAACCGAGCTCGTTCCCGTTGAAACCGTTAAGGCTACCGTTTCAATGGCTATCGACGCGTTGTCAACGATTGAAAACGTAAAGCCGTTGCTTCTCTATATTCAGCAAGACCTTGACGCGCTCAAAACGGTTAGCGCAAGCACCACTTACGACTATATCGTTTCGCTTATCAGCTCGCAAAATCTTGTAAATATTGCAAACACCGTAATAACGATTATGCAGAGCCAAGGCACTGCGCCTACTGCTGACGTATCCGTTGGCGAAGTTGCGTCGCCCGCATTCTTTACTAAAACTTTGGATAAATACAGCGTTAACGAGATTTTAACTATCGTAAACTCGATGGTGCAACCCACCCTTCCCATAACGCTTGAAGTCGTTCAAAACGCTTACAAGAGTTACGTTGAAGCCGTTTGCAACGGCGGTAAGCTTATTATTGATAAAAACAGCGCGATTACCGAGTTGAGCGTAGAGTACAAGGTAGAAAGCGGCAAGCTTTCTTCGCAGAAAGTAAGCTACGCTTTCGAGAATAAGCACACCTATGAGATGGGCAGTAGCACCTCTGACGGCGTAACCACTGCTTATTCAACCGACAGTGCAGAAAAGCAAGAAGGCGTTATTGAAATCGCTTACGACACCTCCGCACCTGCACTTAAAGATATAAGCGCAAACACGGTATCGCATTACGAATACGAGTGGGACGAAGAAGATTTGTACCTGTTTACTGCTCAGGATTTAGACGGGGAAGATTGGACGGTATATGATTTCTACGTTGGCGCATATACCCAGAACGGCGAGTACGCAGGCTTAAAGCTGTATAACGCAAGCAAAGAGGAAATAGGCCAGGGCACGGATTACGTTGATTTTCAGGTTGGCGAAACTTCGTACCGTATTTATGAACAAAACAGGTCTAACGGAGAGCAGAAAAGCATTTACTATAACGTTGATAGGGTGAATGCGGGAACCGTAAACTATGCTTCCTTGACCCAGACAAAGGTTAAATATACTGCCACGGTAGCGGAAATTATAGCAGCAAAATAAGTTTAAAAATCAATAAAAAGCGGCGGCGCATAAA
>CAMWQS010000085.1 GCA_947176485.1 uncultured Clostridia bacterium
CTCATAGTTAAATTATAACAAATGAAACTATAAATTACAAGCGATTTTCAGAAGTGATAAAAATTTAAGCGGCGGCGCATTTTTGCGCCGCCGCTTTTAAATTATTAGTACTTACCCGATAAATACATTCCTTGTTGAGGAGTCGTCCACGACGAACCGTCGGGAAGAGTGAAGGATAAAGTTACGACCAAATTCCAGTGAGTGAATTTAGCTGAACCGTTGCTGTCCTTTAACTCAATCATTTGCTGTTCAAGCTTGTTCTGATAGCCGTCAAACTCCTTCGTTATATGGCTTTGCGTTTCACTGAAACCGCCGCCCTTGTTGAAATACGCCCTGTAAGTCGTATTTGTACAAGTAACGTTTTCTAAAAGACTGCTGCTTCCTTCGAAATGATAGGATACTTCACTTTCTATATAGAAATTATAGTAAAGCGTAAAGAACGGGAAGCCGTCTCTGTGGTCAGTACGCGACGAAGTAGCCGTTAAGGTATCTATTTTCAGCCACAACGCTTCTAAGGTTACTGAGCCTGCGTCAACGAACTCTTCTACGGAAGTGACTTTGCGCCAGTTGCCGTTATCGTCGTACCACCAACCGAGGAATTCATATCCTTCTGCCGTGGTTGCAGATAATACGTACGAAGAGCCTTCTTCGAAGCCGAGGTTTTGCACTTTATAAGTTCCGTCGTAGCCCACGTAGTTGAAATCAACCGTACTGTTAAGCTTAACCTTTAACGGAGCCTTAGTGTACTCAATTATAAACGACTTGTTTTCGGTTACGACAATTCCGTTTGCGGGAGTGCCGTTGCCGTCAACCCATTGCGCCGTGTAGCCGTCAAGCTCGGGACACTCGGGCATATTGCCGAAGTTGAGCACGTCGTTTTCGCGGTAGATAACGCTGTAAAGGATATTGCCGTTTTCGTCCGTGAATGTTACGGTGTAAGCAGTGTTCCAAATTGCCGTGTACGTGGTGTCGCCAGTAAGCGTTACCAAGCCGTAACGGACGCCGTTTTCTTCAACGTAGCCGTCAAACACAACGTTAGTCGTGCCGCCTTGCGTGGTTTGCGTGTAGCCGTCAAGGATATACGAGTAACCGTTGGCACTTGCAGTGACGTCAATGGGAAGTTTCACCTTTGAACCGCAAGCCTGTTTAAAGCTGCTTTCCGTATCCGCTAAGCCGTATTCACTTAAAACGGTTACCGCGGTATCGTAAAGGTTACAAGAGCTGTCAACGAAGCCTTCGCCCATTTGCTCGTGCGGGTTGCAATAGGTAAGTCCGCCCGTAACGTTAAGCGTAACCGCACTACCGAAAAGCTGCATCGTGGTTTTGAGTATATCTAAACTACGTACGGTGTAAGTGCCGTCGTCGTTCAAAGCTGCGCTGAATTTGACGGGAATGTTCGAGGTGGTCATACCCGTATAAGCCTCGATAAGACCGCCTTGTAAAGTTACCGTCCAGCTTGCACCGGCTGAAGTTTCTTCGAAAAGATAGGAAGAAATAACCGTGTTCAGGCATGCGCCGTAATCCAAGCCTTCGAAGCTTACGCCTTTGTTTTCGGACGAGCCTGCCTTTTCGAGATTTTTGGTTATAAGTGACCCGAAGTTGAAGATGAATACTATATTATCCATCATATTGTCTGAGAACTCTTTCAAAGACATTTCGCGGGCTTCCACCGCTGCGGGGATAATATCAACCTCGGAAGTCCAAATCAAACCTTTATCCCAACGGGTGTGCTGTATTCTTCTGATGCTTATTCTGCCACCTCTTACGGAGATATAAACGTCGGTATCGCCGTTTATCGCAACCTGATTGGCTTCCTGAACGCCGTCGTAATAGATATGCGCGTCTATGGAAACCTCGTTGGTTTTTTCATCGATATAGACTGCAAGCGATTTTATTTGGATAGCGACGTTAATATCTATTCCTATAACGCTTATTCCGGCGTTGACGTTGCCGTTTAATAGGTAATAGTGGTTTAGGTCGTACCCGTCTTCTGTTCCCTCTACCTTGTGGGTCGCGGAATTGATTAGACCGTTTACGAGAGTATCAAGACCGTCGGCGACGAGGTAACCCTTGAAAGCCGTGTTTGCGTCGGGTCTAACCACTTCGTCGTAGCCGAGCTGTAAACCGAGATTAAGCTTGTTAGACAAGTTTTCGCCGAAGAAGATATTTTCAAGGCTTACTCCGCCGACGAAGTAAACGCCGTCTTTATTGAGCCTTGTAAATTCAACGGTGAGGTCGTCAACGCTTTCATTATTATATATTAACGAAGAATTGAGCACGAAAATCAGGCTTTCGTCGGTAGTTTTGATACTTGAAACGTATTTATCCGAAAGCAAGAAGTTGGTTTCTTCAACCTCGTTCACGGTATCTTTGGCGTTGCCGACGAGCCCGTTCAAAAGCTCTTCAAGGCTGACGCCGAGAATTTGGGGAATGAGGCTGTCGCCGAGAGATGCAAATTTATCTTGCACGCTTGTGGGAAGGTATTTGCTTATCAGCATACCGTCAAGCAGTCCGGAAATTTGTTTGATAGCCGCGGTAAGCTCCGCGCTATTCTCTACTTCGATTTGACCAAGATTAGCCATTGCGCCGACCATTGAAACGAGCGTCAAAATTTCGTCAACGGGTGCGTAAATTTGCAGGGGCACGGAGTTTTCGGCATACTTTGAAACCGAAAGGTAAATATCGTACTTACCGTCCTGCGTGTAGCCGCCCGTCGTTTTGCCGCCCGCGCCCTTTACGGGGTTAGCGTCCATCAAGACGAGGTCTATATAAAGGCTGTCGTCCGTGGGTTGCTTGGCGGTAAGACCTACGTTGAGGTGGATATACGCCGTGCTGTCAACGCCCGCAGCGTATTCCAAAGCCGCAGTGAACCCGTACTTGATTTCGTCGCCCGTATACAGAGTGCCTTCAACCGTTGCCGAGATATGGTCGCCTATAAGGCTTTCTACGATTTTGTGCCCTTCGTTGAGGACGTCGATATATTCTTCCTTTGCCTCTGCGCTGAGCCCTTCAAGCGTATCTTCGCTTAAAGCTACCGTTGCAACGGCGTCTATGCCGAGAAGGCTGAACCCTACGCTTGCGCTTATCCCTTCGGACAAGTCAAGCTTAACCGAAACGGGAACGGGTGCGTTAAACAACGTAAGGTTTGCTTCGGTGGAAATAATTTTGCCGTCGCCTATGAGGTTGGTTAAAAGCTCTTTAACGGCGTAGGGCAAATCATCCGGAACAATTTCGCTGCCGCCCAAAGACGAAAGAAGGCTTAAGTCGGTTACGTCCATTTCGTTGAGATTTAACATAACCTTGGTAGTACCGACTTTAAGGTAAAGCGAATTTGAAGTAAAGTCAAAGTACACTGCAAGCCCGCCGAAGTCTGCGCGAATTTCCTTAACGGCGCCGCCTTCAAGACACAGCGCAACTTTGCCTTCGAGAACGACTTCGTCACGTTTGCCCGTCGTCTCGTCGGTAAGTCCCGTTATAAGGGTCAAGCTTACGTCGAAGGTGATTTCGCTATTTAAAAGGTCGTGATAATCTTTGACGTCGGGAAGGGTTACCTCCGCATTGCTGAGCGCCAAGCCAACCGTAAGATTTAATTTATCAACCGTCAAGCCCGCGTCAACTCTCAGTCCGCCAACGAGACGGATATCGAGCGCCGCTTTAAGTGCGCAACCGAGCGCGTCAATATTAATATCAAGGTTCGTACCAAGCGATGTTTCGCTTGTGGAAAGGTTCGCTAAAACCTCCGACAGAAGGGAATTTATTTCAAGCGAGCCGAGCACTGACGACAAGTCCGCGTTGCCCGTGCCGAGCTTGGAAATATCAAGGGAATATTTGACGCTACCCTTGCTTAAATAAAGCATATTACGGGGGCAATCATAATAAACGGTGATATCGTCAAGGTTTGCATACACGCCCGCAAACGCGCCGTTTTGCATTATAATTTTTGCAATTCCGTCAAGCGTAAAGCCGTTTAAGTCGATGGAAATATCAAAAGTAATTCCGTCGTTTAAAACGTCTTGGTACGCTTCCGTATCGGTGGGAATGATAACTTTTTCATTGCTGAGCGCCGCACTTACTGAAAGGCTGAGGTCGTCAACCTTAAGACCGGCGTCAACTTTCAGTCCGCCGAAAAGACGGATATCGAGTGCCGCTTTGAGCACGCTTTCAAGCGCGTCTATATTAATATCGAGCCTTGTGCCAAGAGAGGTTTCGCTTGTGGAAAGGTTCGCCAAAACGTCCGCCAAAAGCGAATTTATTTCAAGCGAGCCGAGTATCGAGGACAAGTCCGCTTCGTCCGTTTTGAGCGCGGAAATATCGAGTTTATATTTCGCGCCGCCCGTGCTTAAATAAAGCATATTATGGGGGCAATCGTAATAAACGGTGGTGCCGTCAAGGTCTGCGTACACGCCCGCAAACGCACCGTTATCCATTATGATTTTTGCAATTCCGTCAAGCGTTAAGCCGTTTAAGTCGAGGGAAACGTTGAAGGTAATTCCGTCGTTTAAAATATCTTGGTACGCTTGCGTATCGGTGGGAATTGCGGGTTTATCCTTTTCGGTGCCGAATGAAAGAGTTGCCTTGACGACCTTTTCACCGATGGAAATCTCGGCTTTTAAGAAGTTGAGTTCAACGCCGTTTTCGGTCTTTTGGAACTCGAATTCCATCGGAATCGTAAGCCCGAAAAGCTCTACCTTGGAATTTAAAGTGGCAACACCCGTTTCCTCGTTTAGGATAAAGGTGCCTTGCGTCATTTGGTCCATCAAAGCCGCGACGTCAAATCCGCCGAGAAGGTCACCCTCTTCTTCACCGCTTTCGCCCGAAGAAAGCAAACCGCTTGTTTCAAGCTTGTATTTTGACGCGCCGTCGTTTATGTAAAGGGTTCCTCCGTCAAGCCAGACGAGAATATCGCCGAGTTTGGCTGAAAGACCGCTGAAATTGCTGTTTTCCATTTCCACGGAAACGACGCCGTTCAAATTCAACTCGTCAATATTAAGGTCAACTTTGAAAACCGCGCCTTCCGTAAGCACGCTTGCAAACGCGCCCGAAAGATAACCCATTGCGTTGTCGGTGTTTTCTTCTTCCTTCACACCGTCGACCAAGGAATCTTTCACTCTGTCGTACTCTGATGAGAAATAGTCTTTCCAGAAAGAGTTGACTGCATTTTCCTCGCCGTAATCAAATTTGACTTTGGTATTTGAAGTACAGCTTGGAGCGAAGTTTGCGGCGATGGGTGCGTTGTAGGAATCTGAAATTTCAAATTCAAGCACGCGCCAGTTTTCGTCGAAGACGTAGGTTACCGAGGTTGAATGTATAGAAGGATAATCGTACAAGTCGCCCGTAACCTTCATCTGTAATTTATAGTAGTAGTCCGCGCTGGTTTCGTCCTCGCCCGTGTTCACGTTGAGGTTAAGCGTCATCGCGTAGGTGCCGTCGCCGTTATCGATAACCGAATATTCCGTAGCGTTGGCGATAGTCAGTTCGTTAAGTACGTATACTGAGAACTCCGAAGGCGGGAAGCCGCGGTTCATTTTGAACGTATTAACCGTCATAGCTTGCGCTTCGCCCGTCGCCCAAGGAGTGTTCATCTTGTCAAAGTTCTTGTTTGCGGAAGGGCGCCACATAACTACGCCGTTTGTAACGCAGAACTGGGTCGCCTTTGACGAGAAGCCTTTTGCGACGTCTGCCGAAATCAACACGTCGTCGTAATACTGCTTGTAGGTTTCTACCGTCTGGGAAAAGCCCAAGGAAACGACCGTTGAGAACATTTCCGACGACCAGTATTCCTGACTTTGAAGAACGTAGTTCAAATAACCGACGTTTTCAACGAGAGTATGGTCAGTGGGTTTGGTGCCGTCCGAAGGTGCTGTGAAGCAAACGGTTTGGAAGTCTTGGTTCAGCTCCGTAGTCTTTTTGGGTGAAAAAAAGCCCACGCCCACTACCGCTACTGCGCCGACAACACCGACGGCAGCGACCGCGGCAAATTTGCGCATACGGCGAACGTGTTTCAAAGCGAGGGGCTTACGCCTTTTTACGCGTACCTCACCCTCTAAATTTTTAAGTTTATCGTGAAGACCGGCACGGCGGTTAAATGATTTATCGCGCTTGACTTTTTTCGTTTCTTTAAAGCCGGCGTATTTAACCTCGTGCAGTTCTTCAAGCCCTTGCCCGGGCTTAGTCTTCTTTATCATATCTTTTCTCCGGCAAACAGTTGCCGATTTTACCTTAGTTTATTATGTTATAAGTCTAAAACTTTTATGACAAAATGTCAAGTTTGTAATGAAAATATATGATAAAATTTTGACGAAAATCTTAAATTTTTTATAAATTTACCGTATTTTGGCAAAAAAATAGACGCTCTGTCGTTAAAATTGTCATATTTTACAATGACAAACACAAAGCGTCTATATATTTTATCACATTTATCCAC
>CAMWQS010000086.1 GCA_947176485.1 uncultured Clostridia bacterium
TTTTTTGTTGGGGCCTCCTCCTTCCCTCACACCCAAACCAAAAACAAAAAAACCACCCCGGGGCGCTTTTTTTTTTCCACTGCGCCGCCGATTCTTTTACAACGTTATTTCAATTTGCCCTTTTTCTTTCTTATTTCCTTTACGGTTTGTTCGTAGCCGTAATCGGACGGGGTGTAGTAAATTCTGTCCTTCAACTTATCGGGAAGGTACTGCTGTTCGACGTAGCCGCCCGCGTAGTCGTGCGGATATTTATATTTATAGCTTTGCGCTTTCGTTTGTTTATCGCCGAAGGTGTTGTCCTTTAGGTAAGGCGGCACGCCCTCGTCGTCGCGCACCTCACGTGCATCGCGTTTTGCCGCGTTCATTGCAACTTCAACCGTGTTACTCTTTGGTGCCTCGCAAACGTAAACTATAGCTTCACACAACGGCTCTAACCCTTCGGGGTAGCCCGTCTTTTCGAATATATACATAGCCGAGGCAGCGATATTCAGCGCGTTGGGGTCTGCCATTCCCACGTCCTCAGCCGCGTGAATTGACAAGCGTCTTGCAATAATCATAGGGTCGCAACCGCCCTCGACAAGCCGCATAGCGTAATAAAGCGCGGCGTTCGCGTCGCTACCGCGAAGCGATTTGCAGAACGCCGAAAGATAATCGTAATATGCGTCTTCGCTGTAAGACATTGCCTTCTTCTGAATGGACTGCTCCGCATCGGACAAGGTAACCTTTATACTTCCGTCGGCTTGGGGCGGTGTAGTCAGAACGGCAAGCTCCAAAGCGTTGTACGCAGTGCGCAAATCGCCGCCCGCAACGCGTGCTATATGGTCAAGCGCGTCGTCGTCCACGACTGCCGCATATTTACCCAAACCCTTGCGCTTATCCGTCAAAGATTTTACGATTGCCCCCCGAATATCCTCGAACGAAAGCCTTTTGAACTCAAAAACCCTGCATCTTGAAACTATTGCGGGAGTCATCGACGCAAAGGGGTTTTCCGTGGTAGAACCTATGAAAATTATAGTACCTTGCTCTATTGCGGGAAGAAGGCTGTCCGACTGGGTTTTGTTAAAACGGTGGCACTCGTCAAGCATTAAATAAGTGCGCTTGCCGTACAGTTTCAAGTTGTTCCTTGCGTCCTCTACCGCCTTCTTTACGTCCGAAACGCCAGACTGAACTGCGTTCAGTTTTATAAACTCTCCGTGCGTGGTCTGGGCAATTATGTTGGCAAGCGTGGTCTTGCCCGTTCCCGGGGGACCCCAGAAAATACAGCTCCCAAGCCTATCCAAAGATATTGCGCGCCGAAGTAGCGAGCCTTCCGCAACGATATGCTTCTGCCCGATAAATTCGTTTAAGTTGTTTGCGCGCATACGCTCTGCAAGGGGCTTTGCCCCGCTTTCGTTGCCGTTCAAATCGAAAAGGTCGTTCATTTCAAAAGTTCCTTTATTTTCTCTGCATTGGCTTTACCGGCCTTGTAACCTTCTTCGTAAGCGAAGTTTAAATCTTTAATAACGTATTGGCTCATGCCCCTTATTTCGGGCTCGATTAAAAGGTCGCAAAGCCCTTTTTCGTTTTCAAGCCTAAGCTTGGTTTGGTTTGCATCCATAATATCGAAAACGCGCAAAACCATACCCAAAATATTATTTACGTCGTCAACGGCTTCGGTCGTGTTCTTTAAAACGTCCACCGCCACCACGACGTCGGCGCCCATATCTTTTACGGTTTTAACGGGCAATCTGCATATGCACCCGCCGTCAACGAACATCTTCCCGCCTATCTGCACGGGGCGGAAAACCGTGGGAATACAGCTTGAAGCTTGAATTGCCTTTGCGGCGTTACCCTTTGAAAATACGTGCAGCTCGCCCGAATACAGCTCGGTTGCAACGCATCTGAACGGCAAAGGCATATCTTCCAAGTATTGCACGCGCAAGTGCTTAATTAACAGATTTAGCACCTTTCTGCCGCGAAGAAGGGACATTTTTGAAATAACTGCGGGGGACACGTCCAAAATATCGCGCATTTTCAGCGCAAGCACGGTTTCCTTCATCTCCGCAACGGGCATTCCGCTTGCATAACAGCCGCCCACGACCGCGCCCATAGAGCAGCCGGCAATATAGTCTGGCTTTAAGCCTTCTTCTTCCAAAGCCTCTAAAAAGCCTACGTGAGCCACTCCGCGAGAGCCGCCGCTACCGAGCGCAAGCCCCAAAGTTTTACCCATATACACTCCTATTATATAAAAACATCACCGCAAAGAAACGCGGTTTGTGATTTTCGCCTGTAACTGAAAATATATTTAAATCGTAATGAAAAAGAAAATCGGTTACGTTTTTTTGTGTTTCGCCCTGATATTTTTCGCTGCGGCAATAATAATTCACCCCGAGCGCTACGTTACGAGCTGCTTTCAAGGCTTTGCAATGTGGGCGGAATGCGTTCTTCCCGCACTTTTTCCGTTTATGTGCATAACCTTGATTTTCGTTAAGACGGGACTTGCGGAGAAGGCGTCCCTGCCCTTAAAACGCGTAACGGGGAGGCTTAAGTTTCCACCTGCCGCCGCGGCTTGCTTTATTTTAAGCGCTTGCTCGGGTTACCCTGCGGGCAGTAAAGTAGTAAGCGAGTTTTACGATGGCGGCGCGTTTTCCAAAAAAGAAAGCGGCAAAGTAGCCTATCTTTGCTCAACCTCCGGCCCGCTGTTTATTATAGGCAGTGTAGGTTTTAAAATGTTCGGGGACAAACTCACGGGTGTAAAAATTTTAATTGCACACGTGTTTGCCGTAACCGTCGTATCTTTGATTATTGCCCTCGTTTCAAAAAAAAGTACTTCTTCCGAGTTAAAACGCGCCCTACCCAAAAGCAACGTTCTATACGACGCCTTTTACGGCGCGGTAATTGCCGTAACGGTTGCGGGCGGATTCATTGCGTTCTTTTACGTGGTCGCAAATTTCTGTGCCGACTTCCACCTATTTTACCCGCTTGAAAAATTCTTCAATCTGTTCCTTGACGAAAAAACTTCCTCCGCGTTATGCCTCGGGTTCGTGGAAGCAACCACGGGCTGCCGCGCACTGTCAGCCGTCGGCGGAAAGCTGCAAGTTGCCCTTGCGGGGTTTTTGATAACCTTCGGCGGACTGTCCATTCTTTTGCAACAGCTAAGCTACCTTTTGGGCGCAGGCGTAAAGCCTTTGAAGTTCATCGGCGTCAAGCTATTACAAGCCGTAGTATGCTTTCTTTTACTGCTTTTAATAGCGTAGACCCCCATATATGCTTGAAATAACGGGGTTAGTACGCGCCCAACAGCTTGAAAGATTTAGCCGAATTTTTCACGCCGTCTAAAACTTTTCTGACTTTTTCGTCGGCGTAGTTTCCTTCAACTTCAATGAAAAATCTGTACTCTCCCGCTCTGTCTTTTATGGGGCGGGACTGTATTTTAGTCATGTTAAGTCCGCCCGCGCTCATAGGCTCTAAAATATCCAAAAGCGCACCCGATGCGTGCAAGCAAGTTACCGAAAAATAAATCTTCGATGACTGCTTTGTGGCATTGATGCTGCCGCGTTTTATCAAAAGGAAGTCGGTAAAGTTGTTCTTGCCGTCAGAAATATTTTCCTTGGAAAGAACGATACCCTCATTTTTTACGTGTGCACCGACGATAGCCGCGTCCGAAACGGTTTTAACCATATCAAGGCTCGCCGCCGTCGACGAAGTGGCTATAAGCTGTGCCGAAGGGAAGCATTTTGCAATGTGCTCTGCGCACTGTGCCAAAGGCTGTTCGTGCGAATATATGCGCGAAATACCGCTATACTCCGCCCCCTTTAATGTGGCGATACGGTGGTCGAGCGGCAACGCCGCCTCCTCAACCGCAACCACCCCTTCAGCCGCTTGCAAAAGGTCGATATTCTGTAGCACGCCGCCGTTTAAAGTGTTCTCTATGGGGATAACCGCACAATTGCACTCGCCCGTTTCAACCGCGCTTATTACGGCGCGGAAATTGCCGTATGCAATAAGCTCGTCGGCGGGGCGCATCCTCGTTGCGGCAAGATGGCTATAACTGCCGCAAGGTCCTAAGTAGGCACACTTCATAATTACGCTTTCTCCGCTATGTCCAAAATAAGCCTTTCCGTGTCGTTCCAGCCGAGGCAAGCGTCGGTTATAGATTTACCGTAAACTATATCCTCTTTCTGGTTTCCTTCCTCCAAAAAGCTTTCAATCATGAACCCTTTAACTATCGTCTTGAAGTCCGAATCGTAATTCCTGTTCTGCATAACTTCTTCGCAAATTCTTATCTGCTGTTTGAACTTCTTGCCGCTGTTGGAGTGGTTTGCGTCAATAATAATCGCGGGGTTCTTTATGCCTGATTTTGCGTAACCGTCCGCAACCTGCATAACCGTTTCATAGTGGAAGTTCGGGATATCGTTTCCGTAGCCGTCAACTGCGCCGCGGAGTATAGCGTGCGCCAACGGGTTACCGCCCGTCTTTACTTGCCAGCCGTTAAGCTTAAACGTCTGCCCGCTCTGCGCCGCGTAAATGGAGTTTAAAAGCACGAGCACGGAGCCGCTCATCGGGTTCTTAACTCCCACGCTGACGTCAATTCCGCTTGCAACGAGGCGGTGCATCTGGTTCTCACTACTCCTTGCGCCTACGGCGATATACGATAGCAAGTCCTCGACGTAGTAAATGTTTTCGGGATACAGCATCTCGTCGGCGGCGGCAAGTCCGCTA
Source organism: uncultured Clostridia bacterium (assembly GCA_947176485.1). Lineage (GTDB taxonomy): Bacteria > Bacillota > Clostridia > Christensenellales > Borkfalkiaceae > Coproplasma. Next base: position 4,702 of record CAMWQS010000086.1, read on the forward strand.
GCCTCAATAGCCTTTATATTCAAATCTCTTATGGCGTAAATGCCCTTTAAAATGTCCTCGGACTTGGTAGGGTCGGGCTGAGAGAACATACCTTTATAACCAACGCCCTTAGAACGCGGCTTGTTGGTGTAAATTCTGGGCACGAGCACGAGCTTGTCCTTAACCTTTTCGTTGAGCTTACCAAGCCTTTCAACGTAGTCCAAGACGGGCTTAGCTTCGTGCGCGGAGCAAGGTCCCACGATAACCAAAAGCTTATTGCTTTTGCCGCTTATAACGTCGGCAACGAGCTTGTCCCTTTCAAGCTTTATATATTTAAGGCTTGCGGGCAAGGGTGTTTTATTGACTATTTCCTCTGCGGAAGGTATTTCTATCTGCTTTTCAAACATTTTTACTCTCCAAAATCTTTTGTAATTTTTCCTTTATTTTTGCGGGAATATATTCCGAATAATTTTTTTTAAACTTAATCGAGTTTTTAACAAGCGAAGAACTTATATGCAAATCTTGCTGCTCCGCGGGCAAATATACCGTTACGATATCCTTTTTAAGTTTTTTGTTCGCAAAGAAATTCGCGTTCTCGTACTCGAAGTCAACGGTGTTTCTTATTCCGCGAACGTAAAACGGGGTATTTTCTTCTTCCAATAGGTCGACGGCAGCCCCGCTGAACGTGCGTATTTTTACCCGCTTTTCGCCCGAAAACAGCGTTTTTAAAAGCGAAACCCGCTCGTCCTCACTGAAATACGGCGTTTTGTCGGGATTAATCATCACCGCAACCACCACTTCGTCAAACATTTTCAGGCAGCCTTCAACTACCTTTTCGTGCCCCGTCGTCGGCGGGTCGAAGGTACCCGCAAACACGCACTTTCTCTTTTCCACTCTTAAACCTCCGCTTTCTCAAACAAAGTCAAATAAGTTTTCCCGTATTTCCTTTCGTCAATTTGCCTAAGCCCCGCAACTTCGCCCTCAAAGCTTCTGTCGCGCTCGAAAACGACCAAGCCGCCCGCATTTAGTATTTTGCCCACGCCGATAAGTTTAAGCGCGTCAACGCCGATTCCAAGGCGGTAAGGCGGGTCGATAAATATCAAATCGTACTTGTCCGCCCTTGATAAGCACACGGAATAGTCGTAATTAGTTATTTTAAACGCTTGCGGATTTTTTAAACGGGCAAGGTTCTTCTTTAAAATTTCAAGACTTGCGGTCGAAATATCGTTAAAGTGCACAAATTCAGCGCCACGGGATAAGCACTCTATGCCTAAATTGCCGCTGCCGCAAAACAAATCGAGCACGCTTGCCCCCGAAACCCGTCCGTATAAAACGTTAAAAAGGCTCTCCTTGACCCTATCCGCCGTCGGTCTTACGTCGTTCCCGTCGAAATCGGCAAGCTTCAAGCCCCGGTATTTACCGCTTATAATTCTCATTTTTTCTTGCTTACCTTAATCTCTTCGGCAGCCGCAATCTGTTCCTGCTTTTTCTTTTCGGTTCTGCCGCCCCAGATATACG
>CAMWQS010000087.1 GCA_947176485.1 uncultured Clostridia bacterium
TTATAATACTTTTGATAAGAAGTCTTTCAGCCTTTCGTTTTCGGGGTTTCCGAAAATCTTTTCGGGCGAGCCTTGCTCTTGAATGTTTCCGCCGTCCATAAACAGAACACGCGTCGCTATCTCACGGGCAAAGCCCATCTCGTGGGTAACTATAACCATAGTCATTCCCTCGTCCGCAAGCTCGTGTATAAGGTTCAAAACCTCGCCGACCATTTCGGGGTCAAGGGCGGAGGTGGGCTCGTCAAAGAGCATAACCTTCGGGTTCATTGCAAGGGCGCGGATAATCGCAATTCTTTGCCGCTGCCCGCCGGACAGGGTGGAAGGGTATACGTTAGCTTTTTCTTCAAGCCCGATGCGCTTTAACAGCCTGTACGCGTTTTCTTCCGCGTCGGATTTAATCTTCTTTTTGTTGGTTTCGACGGGCATAAGCGGAGCTTTGCAGTCCTTCTTTTTGAAAAGGTTGCTTATCTGTATTTTAAAATTAAGCCGCTTAAGCTTTGAAAGCTCCTGCATCTGCACGTGAACGGGGGCAAAGGTTATATTCTTCAAAATGGTCATATTGTTGAACAAATTGAAGCTTTGGAAAACCATTCCCATTCTGCGCCGCTGAACGTTTATGTCAACCTTTAAATCGCAAAGGTTGTTGCCTTCGAAAAATACGTACCCGTCCGTGGGGTCCTCCAAAACGTTTAAACAGCGCAAAAACGTACTTTTGCCGCTGCCAGAAGGTCCGATTATCGCAATCTTTTCGCCCTTGTAAATCTTCTCGTTGATATCGTTTAAAACCGTTAAATGTCCGTAGGTTTTAGAAAGGTGCTGAACCTCCAAAAGTGCTTCGGGGTCGAACGGCTCAACGGGCACGGTGCGCTTATTCAAGTATTTAGCTTTGTATTCTTTAACTTTTTTCTCTTTAACGCTTTTCACTCTTTTTAAACCTCCTTTCCAAAAGGCGGATAATAATCGTAATTATAACTACTAACACGAAATAAATAAGTGCAAGCGCAATATACGGAATAAAGTACTCGAAAGTAGAATCTGCTATCGCCTTAAACGAACGCGTCAAATCGGCAAGCCCTATAACGCTCACGATAGACGTTTCCTTTAAAAGTGAAATAAATTCGTTGCCTAACGTGGGGACGACGTTTTTAACCGCTTGCGGTATTACGATGCGCACCATAGTTACGGTAAAGCTTAAGCCTAAAGTTCTGCCGGCTTCCATTTGACCTTTGTCAACGCTGTCTATGCCGCCCCTTAAAATTTCCGCCATATACGCGCTGCTGTTCAGTCCGAATATAAGTGAAACTTCTACTACGGGTTCAATTTTTACACCCGCAAAAACGGCGAAGTGAAGAAGAAGCAGCTGCACCATCATAGGCGTACCGCGGAACACCGCAATATAAACGTCAACTATACGCTTTAAAACGGTAACAAATATATTATTTGACGGGATTATTTTAACGGTAGCAAGTATGCAACCTATTAAAAACCCCAAAACAAGACCGAACACGGCAATAATTACCGTGTTCTGAAGTCCCGTTAATACACTTTTCAAAGTTCCGGGTGTTATAAATCTGTTCCAGAAAATTTCAAAATTACTCATTCGTGATTACTTATTGATACTTGCCGCAATTAAAATGGAGGGCTGTTTATCAAGAATTACCGCGTTAATTTTACCGTTGGCTAAATCTTTCATTGCAAGTGCACCGGTGTTATAAGCCTTAGTGGTGAGGTTGGTAAAACCGTCGTATTCGAAGTCTTCGTCACCGTAGGAATACATATAACCGGTAGTTCCCGCTTGCGTTCCTATGATGTAAGAACTGTCTTTCGATTTTAAAATATTTTCAACGTCCTCAGCGGTCTTGCAGTTGTCGAAAGTGGTATCGCTTTCCAAAACCGTTATAACCTGTGCAGAGGTGTAATAGCCGTTTGCAAAGTTAACTTGTTCCAGACGGGTGTCAGTTACCGTCATTCCCGCCATACCGATAGCGCTTGTGCCTTTTTGTACGTCAGGAATGATTCCGTCAAAGTCCATATCTTTAACGTACAAATTCTTGTTCAGCTTTTGCGCAATGTTGTAAGCGATTTCAATGTCAACGCCCACGAAGTGGCTGTTATCGTCGTATGATTCGAAAGGAGGGAAGTAAGCGTTGGTTGCTACTACGAAGTCGCCGTCCTGAGGTGCGCTGGTCTTATTTGAGTAACTGAAGGTTGCGGTGCCGTCGAAATAAGAATTGATAAGCTTATCCAAAGAGCCGTCGTTTTTCCACTCGGTAAGGTATCCGTTGACTTGCGTTAAAAGGGTATCGTTGTCTTTTGAAATCGCAAACGCGTATTCCTCTTCGGTCAGCTCGATATCTTTAAGAACTTTTACGGGTGAACCGCTGCTGCACGCCGTCATAGATACGGCACAAGTTACGGCAAGAGTTGCCGCTGCAATTGCTAAAACTGTTTTTTTCATAATGTTTTTACCTCTAAAAATTTATTACGCGTTACACTATACACCTTGCATAAAAATAAATCAAGCAATTTTTCATATAAATTATTTTTATTCATTTTTTTGCATAATTATTTATTTTATGCGATTATGCAGCTGCAAACCGTGTAGCTATATGGGATATTTTGTAAATTTTATAACAAATTCTGTGAAAAACTTGCAAAATGGCTTTCGGCGTGTTAAAATTATATAGTTAGAAATATTTGGTAGTTATATTATGAATGAAGTTATAAAGTCTATCACCGAAGCCGAGGCAAAAGCGGCGGAAATAAAGGCGGCAGCTTTGCAAAAGGCTGCCGAGATTACCGCTACCGCAGAAGTGCGCGCAGACGAAATTGCAAGAAAGTGTGAAACCGATTGCAAGCTTTATAGGGAAAATCAGCTTAAAAAGGCTGAGCGCGACGCCGAAGCGAACTACGAAAAGTCGCTTTCCGACAAGCGTGAGGAAGCTAAGGCTTACGCCGATTCGCTTATAAAGCAGATCGACGGCGCGGTGAACGAAATCGTGCGGAGGATAACCCGTGGCAGTTGCTGAAATGCAAAAACTTAATCTGGTTGCCATGTCTTACGACAAGAACGAGATTTTGAACGCACTGCAAAAGACGGGCGCAACCGAAATAAAAACCCATTACGAGGCGGAGAACACCTCGGTTTTATCCGAGGACTTGGAAGGGCTGACTGCGCGTGTGAACCGCGTGGATGCCGCTTTAAACCTTCTCGTGCCCGAGGTGGACGCTTATAATAAGGATAATAAAGTAAAATCCGACGAGTTGAAGGACGGGTTTAGCGTTTCCTACCGTGAGTTTATGGGTGCAAATTCCTTGCAAGAGGAATGCGACGGGTTGGTAGGAAATATCAACCGTCTTTTCGACGAAAGAAGGGAGCTTACCGCAAAAAAAGCCAAGCTTCAAAAAAGCTTGGAAACGGCTGAAATCTATTCGGAAGTGGAAGAAAAGTTCAAGGAGTTTTCCTCCACCGCGCACGTAAAAATAAAGCTGGGGACTATTCCCGCAAACGAGGTTGACAACCTTTTGAAGGCGGTAGAAGAAAAGGAGCTGTGCCACGCTTCCGTTCTCAGGGCGGGTGCGGATACCGCGCTTATCTTGTTTTCGGCGCACAAGTCGGAAGAGGGCGCGGACGAAGTACTCGGAGCTTGCTCGTTTACGGCTTGCCCCTTCCCGCAAGAAAAATCGGGCGCAGAGGTTTACGACGGGCTCAAAAAAGAAATCGAAGAAACGTCTGCCCGCCTAGACGAAATTTCAAAGCAAATTTACGGCTTGGGCAAGGACGTAAAAACTCTTAAAATTTACAGCGACTATTTGGGCTTCGAGCTTGAAAAGTTAAGCCTGTCCGAAAAGATGCGCGCAACCGCCAAAACCTTTCTTTTGGAAGCGTACCTTCCCAAGGCGGCGGAGGAGCTTGTAAAGTCGGCTTTGGACGAAACGACGAGCGCGGTTTACTACGAGTTCAGCGAACCGTCCGAGGACGAGATGCCGCCCACTTTGTACAAGAATAACGAAGTGGTTAAAAACTTTGAAACCATTACGAATATGTATTCGCCCGTGAACTCACGCGAGTTTGACCCCAACACCGTTATGGCATTCTTCTACAGCCTTTTCTTAGGTTTTATAATGGGCGATATCGGTTACGGGCTTTTGATGCTTTTGGGCGGTGGTGCGATTTATTTGAAATTGCGCACCTCCGACAGCGGTATGAAAAGGCTTGCGGGCGTGTTCGCAATAGGCGGTATCTTTGCCATAGTATGGGGTCTATTGTTCAATTCGCTGTTCGGCTTGCCCATATTTGCAAGCTCGGTCATACCTGACGCAAAGGATGCACGTTGGTCGCTTATGGGTATACAAGTGCCTTCGGTACTGCTTATCAGTATGGAAATAGGCGTTTTGCACCTTATGGTTGGTTACGTTTGCAAGGCAATACAGTGTATGCGCCGCGGACAGTTCTGGGACGGTATCCTTGACGGGCTCGTTTGGGCGGTATTTTCCATAGGTATGGGGCTTGCGATTGCGGGCTTCATCGACGAGCTGAATATGCCGATAATCGCATATATAGGCGGGGGAATGGCGGGAAGTATGCTTCTTTTAGCAATGCTTACCGCGGGCAGAAAAGAAAAGCTTTTGGGCAAGTTTACGAAGGGCTTCGGCGCGGCTTACGGAATTATAAACTACGTATCCGATATTTTGAGCTATGCAAGACTTTACGGGCTTATGCTTTCGGGCGCGGTAATCGCGCAAATTATTTCGGGATACGCAGTAGCGGGCTACAACGGTAGCGTTGCCTTTTTATCTAGCGGTAATCCCGCACTTATAATTCTCGGCGTCGTACTTTTGTTGGTCGGGCACGCATTCAACCTTGCAATAGGACTTTTGGGCGCGTACATTCACGACGCAAGGCTTCAGTACGTAGAGTTCTACGGTAGGTTCTTCGAGGGTGAGGGAGAGCTGTTTGCTCCCCTCGGCAGTAAACATAAATATATTAATTTGGAAAACAATTAAAACGCATATAAGCTACGCAATACTGTGTCAAGTTTGCGTTTTGCCTCGGTCATTTACGCATAGTAAACTCCCGTCGGCAAATCCGCACTTTCCTTGTCTTGCTTGCTTCTCTGCGTTTTAGACAAACTAATCAAATATTTAAAAATAAAAAAATAAAAAATTAAAAACACTTTGGAGGTTTTTTTATGACAGAGGGTTCCGTTATAGGTATCATTGGTATTGCGCTTTGCGTGCTTTTGTGCGGCATTGGCTCAGCACTCGGTCTTTACAAGACGGGTAGTGCGGCTGCCGGCGTTTTGGGTGAAAACCCTAAAAAGTTCGGTAAAGTGCTCGTCCTCGTACTTCTTCCGGCAACACAGGGTATTTACGGCTTTATTATCGGCATCATTGCTTCCGGTAACATTGCAGCGCTTGAATACGTTGAGCAGGGTTGGGCGCTTTTCGGCGCGGTTATGCCGATGGCAATTTCGGGTCTTATCACCGGTATCTTCCAGGGCAAGTCGGCAGTTAACTGTATCTACGCAGTCGGCAAGCAAGATTCTCTCGGCGGTAAGCTCATTATCTACCCTGCAATGATAGAGTTCTACGCAATTTTGGGACTTATCATTTCTATCATGGTCGTACCCGCAGTGGTGGCTTAATCGGTTCTCGGTATGGGTAAAGACAGTATTGTAGAACGCATAATTTCGGACGCCGAAAAGGAAGCGGAAAATATAATTTCCCAAGCCGAAACCCGTGCGGAGCAAACCGTCCAAGAGGCGGACCTTCGTGCGGAGAGGAAGCTTGCGGGCGTAAAGGCGGAGGTTGCGCAAAAGGTCAAGGCAATTCTTGACGGTAAGGCGGCGACCGCCCGTCTTGACGGCGCCAAGGCAGAGCTTGCCGAAAAGCGGCGTGTTATAGACGTGGTCTATAAAAACGCGCTTGAAGCACTCGTCGCGCTTGACAAAAAGGCTTCTTTGCAGCTTGCGGAAAGGCTTTTATGCGAATTTGCGGACGAAGGCGACGAAATAGTGTTTGCGACGAATTATAAATATTTTGCCGAAGTTTCCAAGCTTGATATCGTAAAAGAAAAGAAGCTTAAAATATCAAACGGCAAATCTGCGCTTGAAGGCGGCTTTATCTTAAAAGGCAAAACCTCGGATAAAGACGTTTCTTACGGTGCGCTTTTGCAGTTCGAT
>CAMWQS010000088.1 GCA_947176485.1 uncultured Clostridia bacterium
CTGCCGCCACTTCGTTTTCGTGAACCGTTTTGGACGTGTGACCGGTAGCGGCAACGAACGTATCCTTAAAGCTGTCGCCGCAAGTGCAAGTATGCAAGGTATACCCCCACTCCGTACAAGTGGGGCTTGTTACCGTTTCCGTGTAGGAATGAGTGTGCCCGTCGGACGGTTTCGTTCTTAAAACCAAAAAGGTTATTAATAAGGCTACCGTAACGCAAGCCAGAATTGAAGCACAAACGATTATAACTTTATTTGCCGCAGACTGATTTTTCATAATAATTCCTATTAATTACCGTTTATTTGTCCTATAAATTTTAAAAAATGGCATAAAAAAAGACAAAGCCATACCACTATAACTAAAGAAGAATGTGGGACGACTTTGTTACTTATTTTTGGTGACCCTGCCGGGAATCGAACCCGGGATTGAGCCTTGAGAGGGCTCCGTCTTAACCGCTTGACCACAGGGCCTTATTAAATTGTAAAACGATTATAGCACATATATTTTTTATTGGCAAGCGAAAATTTGACGATAAAATAAAAAAATGAAGCGGCAGTCCCATTTAAGGGGCTGCCGCTGTTGAGAATTACGATTTACGCTTCAATAAAGTTGAGTACGAGATAAGGTGCCTTGAGATATTCGGGATGCTTTGCGTCGTCGCCGTATTGATACTTCCAATTAGCGTCGTCCTTGCCGATACCCAAGTAGTATACCAAATCGTCTACACCTCTTTCAATGTTTCTAAGCGTGTAGTGGTTTACGTCGTAGTCGCTGTTGTACTCTTGCATCGTTGCGATACAGTTCGTTACTTCGTTCAAAGCAATGCCGGAATGTCCGCCTACTATCAAGGAAGCCGATTTAAGAGAAATCAATACAGGAGTACGCTCAGCGTAAGCGAACAATTTACCGATGGATAAGCAGCTGGTAATTTTGAAGTATCCGATTGCGCCCGACTGGTAACCTAACATACCGCCGATACGAGGGGTGCTGTAGGTCGAAGCAATTTCGCCGTCGTAGTAGCAACGCGTAATTTCAAGATAATAGTTTATATTCGTTTTAGCGTTATCAAATGCGCCGACCATGCCACCAACCTGTTGCTGACCGCTTAAATTTGCAATTACGTAGCAATCCGAAATATAAACGTTTAAGTCTTCAACAGCTGAACCCGTCGACTGAATGAAGCCTACGATGCCGCCTACTCTGATGCCGGTAGAAGAACTGATAGTGCTGTTCGTAATTGAAACGAAGCTTATTTGGGTGGGAAGCGTAGACTCGAACACGTGTCCGATAAGTCCGCCTACGCGGGTTACGCCGCTCACGTTAACGTTTTTCAAAGCGATATTGTAGAAGTTACCGCCGTAGCAGGTTGCCACGATACCGGTCTGTTGTTTACCGCCGGAAATAGTTATATTTTCAAACTTAACGTTCTTAATAGTACCGCCTTCAACCTTGTAGAATATACTTGCGGAGCCGTTGTCGTCATTGGCAGTCTTTTCAATGCTCAAGTTGTAAATTTTATGTCCGTTGCCGTTGAAAAGACCGGTGAAACCCTTTTTGGCTCTGCTCCAAGTAACGTCCTTGAAGTTGATGTCTTTTGTCAAACTATAAATCGTAGCGTTGGGGTCTTCCCCCTCTATTTTTTCACCGCCCGCTATCTTCATGAAATCTGCTGCGGTTGAAATATTGACTACGCTTACTTGCTTTTCGTAAACGTCGGAAGTAATTTCGTTGTTGAGGTTTGAAAGTGCGTAGTAAACGTAGTAAGCACCCGTATTATCGTTCTCGAACTGCTTGTTTATGAAATCTTCTCTGAACGAGTAAGACTTAACACCCGGCAAGGTTTTAATGTTCGCCGTGGTTACGTCAAGCGGTGTTGACGAAGAAATGGCGTAAATTTTACCCGTTGCGTTAGTAAGGCTGCCCGAAATCATATAACCGTCAAGATTAACGTTCAAATTAGACAGAACTTCGTCGCCGTCCTTCATGAAATCAACTTTAGCAGTACGGCTTGAAACGTACATAGTGTAGGTCATTGAAGACGACTGTGTTTCGTCACTTGCAAGAGTTACGGTAACCGTTATGGTGTACACGCCGTCGTTTGAGGGAGTAAAGCCCTTTACGGGAACTGCCGCAGAAGACTTATCCGGTGCGTATGTGTAAGTCGTTTTATAGTTATACTGGTTGGTATTGAGAAGCTTACCGTTGTAGTCGATACCGTTTTCAACCATAACGGTAGGTTCGCGGAAGATATTAAATCTGTCAACGATGTACGAACCGCCGTTGTCAACCGACTCACCGTTCTGCGTTTTTACAAAGATTCTACCTATTGAAGGAGTTCCGCGCTTAATAGTGAGTTCAAAGTCCTTAGTTTTCGTCGCGTCACCTACCGTAAGCGTTGCGGTAAGCGTTACTTGCGCGTCTTCCTCCAAAGGACGGTAAACGGCTATCGTGATATATTCGGAGGTTGAAATGGAATTTTCTACTTCAGTACCTATCTGAACGATGCTGGTATCCGATGAAGACCAAGAAATTTTTACCTTGTTCATCTTCAAAGGAACTTCGAAGTCCTGATAAACCGCATCTTTGTCGGTATTTATCGTAAGAGTTTCAGCTGCTCTTTCAAGCATTGCTTGATTTTCACTGCCGGCTGCACCGTTAATAAAGTCGTTAGCAAAGAAGTGAACGTATTTATCCCAGCCGTCTTCGCTGAGGTGAGCACCTATTTGCTTTTCGTTAATTACCGCTGCACCTTTCTTCAACTTGTAGAACTGCCCCATATTGATGGAGTTGTCATCGTTACGGAATCTTACGTGAACCCTGTTGGTGTTTAAAGCTTTATCGTTGATAAAATGCTCAAAGTCTTCATCGGGATTGTAACCTTGATACCAATAATCTTTAGCATACAAATCACCGCGTCCCGTGAGATGATAGTCGTAGGTGTAAACGACTTGTGCCGTTTCGCCGTCTCCAACTAAAGTATCGGAAACGTCTATTGCAATTTGTTCAAAGATATCTTGTGCGGATAAGACAGGTTTTTGACTGGTAAACGCTACCCCCGCGGCGTTCTTTGAATCTGCGTCGATGCTTCCTTCAATATAGTTGGCTTGTGAAGAAGTGGAACCGTTGCCCAAAATACTGTCTATAACGGAACCGCGGTATTTGTCCTCACCGGTGGAAACGGAAATTTTACTGTTAACCGATAATGTATTTTTTACCGTGTTGTAGCTGTAAGTCTGACGGGATACGTCTATATTACCATGCTTATCTTTATTTGCCGCCCTTATTATCTGTCCGAAAGTGGGGCTGTTTTTATCGTCGTCGATTGCGGCACCGTTATCGATACTCGTTACGCCGTCAATGTTGAGATAGCCGGGGTTAGAGTTATCGGTAACGCCGTGCATTCTGTTGTAGAAAGCAAGGCAGTTATGAAGTTGAACGTCGCCTTCCATTACCGAGCCGCCGAGCTTGAAGCCGTTGCCGTCGCCGTCACGCGTCTTGTAGGTATCGAGGTTAGCTTCTTCATACCTGTGGTCGAAAGTGGGCCACAATTCGTTCATCTGCCTCTGCGTGTATTCAAGGTATCCGTTTTCGAACGCCACGCAGTTGTAGATAATAACGCAACCGATGTTACCGGAGTCGGTCTTTGCATACAAGTCCCAACCGTCGTCCGAGTTGCGGTATGCGATACAGCCGTCGAACACGTTGCCGTAGCCTACCGTAAGCTTTGCCGCGAAGCCGTCGGCGTTTTCACCGAAGGTTTCGTTATCGTAGTTATTATGCGAAGTGCAGTTCTTAATAAGGTTGTAGCTGGGCCACTGTTCAAAGGAGTTTAAGCTTGAATTAGACCTGCCGAGCTGTAAGCCCGTATCACGGTTGTTGTAGAATTCACTGAACTCAATCGTGTTGTAGCTGCCGCCGACGTAAAGTCCGTTATCGCCCGCGCCGCAAATATCGATGCCGTACCAATAAATGTAGTCGCCCGTCAATTCAACGCCGCGTCCGGTGCTTGCGAAGCCCTGTCGACTGAAATCGAGGGTACAAAGCGTTTCGGTTCCTTCGTAACCGCTTTCCTTTTCGTAAGCCGCGTTAACGATTCTTATATACTTGTTGTACTCTCCCTTTACCCAAGTGGGTACGACGATACCTGAAGTAATATTGTAAGTACCGGGTTTGATGTACACGGTATCACCGGGCTGCAACGTATCGGTTTCTCTCAGCAAAAGCGCTGCGAACTCAATGGGTGTGTCCCAAGACAAGCCGTCGTTTTGGTTCGAGCCGCCTTCCTCTATAGGAGCAACGAAATACTTTTTGCCGCTGGACTGATTTGTAACCGAGCCTAACGCAGTAGAAATAACGTTCGAGCTGTGGTTTTCGTCAGCAGTGATAAGCTTTTCGTTATCGTTTACGGACGAGCTTTTATCGTCCTTACAACCAACGAAAGACGTTACCGAGAGCGCTGCGGTTGCAGAAATAGCAAGTACGGCTGTTGCCGAAAGGAATTTCTTCAAATTACACTTTTTCATTGTTAGCCTCCTCGGGGAAGATTATAAGAATATAGAATACGTTAATACTTGCATCGAAGGTAAGCTTGAATTGTGCAGGATTCTCTGAACTGAGTCCAGTTATGCTTGCTGCGTGTGTAGAGCATTTACCCTCCTTATTATAATCAGACGATATCGTAGGCACGCCGTTGATACCGAGATATCCTTCAACGCCTGTAACTATTGCGTAATCGTCCTCGGTTTCAAGGAACATGCACCTGTTGTCAACGCCGTTGGACCTTGCGTAGATATAAACTTCACAATTCTTTTTCAACGTGAAATTAATGAACATGCCTTCTTCCGAACTTGCGCTGTTGGACTGGAACGCTTGACCGCAATAACAGCTGGTATCACCGTTACCAAGACTTATACCTATAGGCAAATCGAACTCAGCCGCTCTATTGTCGGCGATTTTACCCTTGGGTCCGCCTACGATTTCAAAATCCACACCGCCGTTTTTATAAACTATGGTACCAAAATTCCCCGCGGTTAGGTCAGCACTATTAAACGCATCGGTATCACCGAAGTTCAAAATAGCCAAATCTGGATGACTTTGGTCGCCTTCAAGACTGTAAGGTACGTCCACCCAGCGAGCAGTGGTTGCAGGTGCACTGAGTAATTTCGGCTCGAGGTACGTTGCGCGTGCGGTGCCGCCAGCCGCAGCAATATTGGGGTTGATTTGCGTTAAGGTTAAATAGGAGCTGGTTTTATCAACGACTTCGGTATCACCGCTGTTGAAAGTTACGGTGAACTTCCACGTGCGGGTCATCGTTTCTTTAAGACCCTTTTCCTGAGAAGTTTTGCCTTCTTTGAACGCAATGTTTTCAACGTCGTCGAATACGACTACGAGAGCGAAGCCTTCGTAAGTGAAGTCTGCTTTATCGTCGTACATTGAAGCCACGATTTGATAAACGCCGCGCTTTACTGCGCCCAATTCGGTAACTTCATCGCCGTTTCTGTAAACCTTGACGGTGTAGCTGTCCTTGCTTAAAGGCGCGGAATTCTCATCCACCTCACCGATTGCGTCGGGCGTTCTTACCTCTATCCAATCTGCGGCGTCGGTGAAGTCTTCCGTTGTCTTGTCTTTGGAAAGGTTCAACGTGTCGGACCTGTCGGCTTTAAGCTTAACCATAAGCCCGCCGAACTTAGCGTCCGCTACGGTAACTTTATAAGACGCCTCGGCAGTCGTACCACCACTCGTGTACGAAACGATTATATCGTAAGAACCTACGTTATAAGCGTCGTAAGCGCTGGAATTAATCGTAACGTTTTCAAGGCTGACGGCTTCGGTTTGACCGGACGAGTAACTCGCGGTAACTTGAAGCCCCGTCGAACTGTACTCCTCACCGATGCTGTAATCTACTTTGGCGTTTGAAGTGTCAAGCGTCAAGGACTGAAGCTGGTCCTCCGGCTCGGTCGTCTTACAAGCGAGCGAGAAGCACAACGAAAATACCAAACAAACGGCAGCAACGAACGGTACGATGCGTTTGAATTTTCTCATATATTCCTCCTACTATATATAGTGCGCAAATTTTTATGGAAAAGCCCATACTACGCAATTTAACAAATAAATACTATCACTTTGTGATATTTATGTC
>CAMWQS010000089.1 GCA_947176485.1 uncultured Clostridia bacterium
GCCCTTGACCGCATACGCCGTTTATGACCGAAAATGTTGGGTAATTGCTCGGTAATGTGGGGTTTTGGCTCTGTAAATGTTTGGTTTCTGCACACAAAAATAGGTTAACTTTTGCGAATTTTTGTACTTAAAGATATGTAAGGAAAATTTTTTTACGGTTATTTTTCGCAAAAAGGTTGTAATTTGAAATTTTTTGTCCTGAAAGATATGAAAAGTTTTTTAATGTGGCAATTACCTTGCCACATTAAGTGTTATAAACATACCACATAAGCAACCAAAGCAATGCGTGATTATGACGGTGTAAAGTCGTTTTTTTGCGTAGCAAATGTGTGGTATTTGCGGTGCTATGGCGGTGGTATCCGTGTTTTTAAATGTTTATAATGAAAACCGCAAAAAAATTAAGGAGGTGCCAAAAGTGCTGAAAACGGAATTAGAAATTGAAACAATAGGCGAGCCGAACGTGCAGGCGTTGCCCGAAGCTGAACAGCGTACATTTTTAGAAACGCTTTTGGCACGCATTAAAGAATTAAAAGAGCAAAACGAAAAATAAGGAGTTTTATTTATGCCATACAGAGAAACAAAAGTATATTTTGACGGCGGTCATTATATAGCAATACCGCCCGAAAACTTTCCGAGCAGTACACGCAAAAGGAAAAAGCCAAAACCACCAAAACCAAAGCAAAACGAAAATACACCACCTACACCTAAAGAGAAATTTGAAACGGCGTATGCGGAAAGTCAAGCACTACCAAAGCGAGAGCGAAAAAAGTATATCAAAGAAAAACTGAAAGACGAATTTAAGAACGCCGAGCAATTAAAAGAATTTGTCGCACAGAATATCGAACGTAAGAAAATCAACGCTTATAAACGCAATACCCGATTATGGCGAAAGATTTACACGCAAGGCGAATGGCATTACTTTGTTACGTTCACTTACGATAACGCCCTACACACGGAAGAAACATTTAAGAAGAAATTGCGGAACACTTTAAAACACGCCGTTAGCCGTAACGGTTGGAAGTATATAGGCGTTTGGGAACGTGCGCCCGAAACAGGTAGGTTACACTTTCACGGCATTTTCTATATACCGCAAATGATAGGCAAAATTACGGAAGTAAAAGATTACAGTACGAAAAGCCACCGTATGCAGATAACTTATCAGAACGACCATTTTTTAAAGGAATTTGGCAGGAACGATTTTAAGCCGATAGAAATACCGCTTGATATAACACAGTCCGTAAAATACCTACTTAAATACATAGAGAAGTCGGGCGAGAAACTTGTTTACGGCGGTAAATTACCCACTTATACAAGGTCAGACATACTTGACGAAGATATAGCTTGCCCCTATGGTGTGGACGATAGAAAACTACTTTTATTTGACAGTTTTCGTTGCATTGTTGACGGTGAAATTTTGGGAAAGGTTAGTCCCGAAATATTAGCCGAAATGCCTAAATGTAACTGACTGTAAATATTTTGTCTATCGTCCGGCGGAGCGTAAACGGAAACGCACTCTGTTGCAAGGGTAAAATGCACTACTTTCGTAGCCCTTGCAGCAGAGAGAACACAGCCAACGAACACGCACGATTTTTGCGTTTTCGTTTGTTCGCCCCTTGTCGAAAGACAAAATAAAATTTAAGGAGTTTAAAGAACTATGAAAACAGCAGTTATCTATGCAAGATACTCTTGCGATAACCAAACAGAACAAAGTATTGACGGACAGTTAAGAGTTTGTGAAGAATACGCACAGCGGAACAATATTCTTATACTTAACACTTACATTGACAGAGCTATGACAGGTACTAACGATAACAGACCAGACTTTCAAAAAATGCTTAAAGATAGCAACCGTAAAGAATGGGATTATGTATTAGTCTATAAGTTAGACCGTTTTAGCCGTAATAAGTATGAAACGGCAATACATAAAAAGACTTTGCGTGATAACGGTGTTAAAGTGTTATCCGCTATGGAAAATATACCCGATACGCCCGAAGGCATTATACTTGAAAGTTTACTTGAAGGTATGAACCAATACTATTCAGCCGAGCTTGCACAAAAGGTAAGTCGTGGAATGAAAGAAACACGGCGCAAAGGTTACTTTCAGGGCGGTCCCTTGCTTTACGGCTATAAGTTGGACGGTAGAAAAATCGTTATAGACGAAAATGATGCCGAAGTTGTAAGATATATCTACTCGGAATATGCGAAAGGAAAATTTGTTAAACAGATTATTCAAGAACTAACCGCAAGGGGCATTTACTACAAAGGAAAACCGTTCATTAAAAACAGCGTTTACAATATCTTACGCAATGAAAAGTATTCGGGCGTATATAAACACGGCGAAGAAATAATTGACAATATGTATCCGCAAATCGTTCCGCAATCTACTTTCGATATTGTAAGAGCAAAGGTTATGAAAAACCGAAACGGCAGACAATGTGTACACGTTGACTTTCTACTGCGCCATAAACTTATATGCGGTAATTGCGGTCATACTCTGAACGGCGAAAGCGGTACTTCCAAAAACGGCTCAAAGGTTTACTACTATAAATGCAGTGGGCGTAAAAAGCATTTAGCAGACTGTAATAAATCAATGGTGCGTAAAGACGTTATCGAAGAATTAGTTATAAATACTACCGTTGAAAAATTAAGTGAGCCGCAGATTATGGACTATATCGTAAATGAGCTTTTACAAATGCAGGAAAGACAATTAAAAGAAAATTCAGTTATAAAAGTATTAGAAAAGCAAAAACGGCAAGTTGACACAGCGTTAAATAATCTTGTATGCGCTGTTGAACGTGGTATTATATCAAATGCAACGAATAAGCGTTTACACGAACTTGAACAGCAGCAAGCCGAGTTAGAAAAGCAAATACTCATAGAACACACCAAGCAAGCCGTACAGCTTAAAGAAAGCGATATAAGAGAGTTTTATAAGCAGGCGTTAAAGTTAGAACCACAGTTACTTATAAGCTATCTGATTAAACAAATAAAGCTGTTTGACAATAAGATACAAATACAATTCAATAGTCCAATAAGAATAAGTCCCGATGACGAAAAATCGGGACTTGTTTTTTATTCAGCTACTTTTAAAATGATTACGCATAAATACGCAAACACTGCACCTACAACGGTTGAAATGAAAATGGAATTAAGCCTGTAACGGCTATTTATTCCACAGTGCTATTGACTGAAACTTTTCTTGCGGTGTGTATATAGGCAAATAAGGGCGAACACAGCAACCCACTGAGATAAATCTCGGTGGGTTTTGGTTTGCCTTTGGCGTTCAAGCCTAACACACCGCAATTTCAGTCAATAGCCTTTTGCGGCATAAACCGCCGTTTGAAAGATTTCCAAAGTATAATAAAAAACCTAACCCGAACAATAGGTGTTCGACTTAGGTTTTGAATGGTGCGCCGTAAGGAATTCGAATCCCTAGCCTTTGGTTCCGTAGACCAACGCTCTATCCAGTTGAGCTAACAGCGCATATTCAAAGCCGCTATTTTCAAACGGCTAAGTTATTATATAAAATATAACGTTTTTTGTCAAACGATTTTGGTGAAGTAAAATCTAAATTATTTCCAAAGCTCGTCAAGGTCAAACCCGAACACTTGCACGGGCTGCAAATACCCAGAGTGGGACAAGTCGTAAGGCACCACCATAGCCCCGCCGTTGCTGTCCAAATCAATGCCGAACTGCTTATACGCATACCACACGATATGTGCGCACTGCGTCTTTTTTATATCGTTTTTGTTCGTAACCACGCCCGTCAGTCCCTCGTAAGGTATATCCAAAAGGTTATTCTTGGCATACTCAACCACGCCTTTAACGACGGTCGGGCTTATCATATCGGGGTTCGGTCTTAAAATTATAAAGTTAACTCTGTCGGTAAAGTCCCCGATTTTGCCAAGCCTACTATAAGTGCCGTAAGCGTTCGCTTGCATCACTTGCGCAAAATTGCCGTCCGTTACCATGCCCGCGTGCCCTATGCGTACGAAAGAAATATGGGTGGAGGAAGTAACGATTATATCCCCGTCTTCAAGATAGATATTTGCAATATTTTTGTCAAGATAGTCCGTGCAGGCGTAGGGGGCAACTTGGTCGTGCTTGACCTCGTGCGGGTTAAACAAATCGTCCTGTATCTGCTTAATAAGTCTTTTGCCTGCCTCGCCCTTTTTAAGTGCGCGGTCAATTCCTATCTTCGTCAGTCCCGTCTGACGGTACAAAAGCTCGTAATCGTCGTCGGTCAAGTCGTGCGGGTCTTTGCTCAGAAGCTCGTCTAAATTCAGCTTTTCGTAATCGGGCTGCACGCACCTTATCGAGCCGTCCGACGCCCAAAACGCAATTTGCAACCCGAAAGCGACCAGCGCCAAAAACACGATAA
Source organism: uncultured Clostridia bacterium (assembly GCA_947176485.1). Classification (GTDB taxonomy): domain Bacteria; phylum Bacillota; class Clostridia; order Christensenellales; family Borkfalkiaceae; genus Coproplasma. The sequence continues at coordinate 4,382 of CAMWQS010000089.1, forward strand.
ACGCGGCGCAGACGATTAAAGCTATTATTCTTCTTGTAAGTTTCTTTCTCGTCCTTGCCATATTATTTCGTAAGTCTTTCTATCGCCAGCTTATAAATTTCAAAACACTTTTCTATTTTTTCAAAGGTTATATACTCGTTCGCCTTGTGAATGGTCTGTTCTTCACCCGTTTCTTCGGGGCCGAACGCCGCCCCGCACTTTAAGGCGCGTGCATAAGTTCCCCCGCCGATAGCAACGGGCTGAACGGTCTTGCCCGTTACCTCGTTATAAACCCCGCAAAGGGTCTTGATGAGGAAACAATTCTCGTCGTTATAAAGGGGTTCTTGCTCGGAAACGATTTCAAACTCAACTCCGCTTTCCTTAATCGGTTTTAAAATATCTTCTTTTTTCATCGTGGCGGGGTAGCGGATATCGCAGGTTACGCAAATCTCGTCCCCGTTCTGCTCGATTACGTTGGGTGAAAAAGTAAGATACCCCGTTTCGTCACGTAACTCTTTAAGCCCGAAGCACTTGCCGAAAAGCGCGTCCTTAATAACTTCAAGCCCAAGATATTCCAAAATAGGCTTTATGGCGTTCACGCCCTCGTCGGGGGTAGAGCCGTGCGCCGACTTGCCCACGGAAACCAGTTTTCCGCCCTCGGTCAAAAGATGGAGGGCAGCTGCCTTGTCCAAATTCAGCGGCGCCATAACTTCGCATCTGTCGCAAACCATATTCGCGTACTCGCCGCCCTTAAGCCCCGTAAAAGAGCCGTTCTCTTTAAATTTCAGCTTAATATGCAAAATGCCCTTTTCCGCATAGATAACGGGGAAGTCCGCGTCGGGCGAAAACCCTTCCTCGGGCATAACGGCGTGCGCCTTATAATATTTAATGCACTCCCAGCCGCTTTCTTCGTTGCAGCCCACTATAAGCTTAATTCTGCGCTTGGGCTTAAACCCCTCGTCTAAAAGTGCCTTCATTGCGTAAAGCACGCAAATAGCGGGGCCCTTGTCGTCCATTGCGCCTCTGCCCCAGATGCGTTTGTTTTCGTAATCTATTTCCCCGCCGAACGGGTCGTGCGTCCAACCGCTGCCTGCCGGCACGACGTCAAGGTGGGCAAGAATAGCAAAATCTTTACCCGCGCCGAACACTACTTCACCCGCGTAGCCGTCGTAATTTTTGGTTTTGAAGCCGAGAAATTCCGCAAGGCCAAGAAAATAATCAAGAGCTTTTTTTGCGCCCGAACCGAAGGGTGCGCCTTGTTCGGGTTCGCCTTTGGAAGAATTAAATTTGATTATCTGCGATAAGTTTTTCAATATATCGTTAAACATATTAAACCTACTAAAAAAACTTAGTAAAAACATTATACACTTTTTTTATTTTATTGTAAAATAAAAAAGATATATTTTTCTGCTTTTGATGTATGATACTACAACCTACTGCAATGGAAACATCCTAAAATATATTAACAAATCCTAATGAGGTCCCCTACTAATGGAGAATATGAAGTCCCAACAGGCAATCGCTTGTCACCAAGCAAGAATTCCAGTGGTAGGATTTCATTGAATTCAATAGAATTGTAAGCCAATGGGATCACAGAGAAAACCCCAAACAACAGAAACTATTGGAAAGACTGTAGTGCATTTGATTTGTATTTAAT
>CAMWQS010000090.1 GCA_947176485.1 uncultured Clostridia bacterium
GGCCCTATCCGCCGTCGGTCTTACGTCGTTCCCGTCGAGATCGGCCAGCATCAAGCCCCGGTATTTACCGCTTATAATTCTCATTTTTTCTTATTGCCCTTAACTTCTTCAACGGCGGCAAGCTGGTCTTGCTTTTTCTTTTCGGTTTTGCCGCCCCAAATATACGCGCCGAGATGCACGCCCGCATAGGGAATTATCCAAATGAAATTCAGCCACTGCGAAACTCCCGCAAGCTTAAAGGGGAAATACGCCCAGCCGAATGCGTACATAAGCGCAAACTGGCATACGTCGTTATGATACGCCCCTTCTATAATCTGAAAGATTATAAACGGTACACAGCTAATCACGGGAATCAGCGCGCCCTTTATCAAAGAGTACTCGCCGATATACAGCCGCGAGCCGTCGTCGTTTGCGCCCACTTTGCGTTTGTTACCGTTTTGCACCGTCTTTTTATAAGCCGTTACGCCGTTCTGCTTGCCGAAAATTACCGTTGCGGCAATAATCAGCACTTCGCCGACCAACAAAACCACTATTTTAAGCGCAATATCGTCTTCGTTGCCGTACGCCGCGTAACTGATTACGGTCGAGCTTAGTATGAGCGAAAGCATAAGCGGGAAAGCCACGCCTACGAGTAGGTCTTTAAGCTCTAAAAGAAACTTCTTTCCAAAATCTTTTGAAGCAATTTTTTCTTTGTTTTCCAATTCCGTAAATCCCCTTTCCGGTTAAAAACTCGCCAAAGGCTCGTCCCAATCGTATTGAATAAAATTTTCTTAACGTAAATACACTCTTTCGGAACGCTTGGTTACCGAAGTCAGCACCTCGTAAGAGATAGTCCCCGCAAGCCTCGCGTAAGCGTCTGCGTCGGATAAAACGCACTTCATAGCTTCGCCGCCGTTTGAAATAAAAGCGTCCATGCACAGCGTCTTTTCACCAAGCGGAACTCCCCTGAAAAAGCCGTCCGCATAGCCCAAGCGGTAAACGCTTAATTTGCCGTAATTTTTATCAGCAATATTGTAGCCGATGCCGCCGCCGATGAATTGAGTTTGCTGGGTTCTCCGGGCGTAAACTTTAAGTGCGGGCGTAAAGCCCTTTGCGTAAAATCCGATAGGAGCATAGCCGTATAAAAGTATGCCCGCACGCGCCCCGCCAAGCAGATATTCACCACCCCGCAAAACGCCTCCGCTTGCCGATAGGTGCCCAAATATGTTGGAGTTTCGCGCTTTTACTATCTTTTCAGCGCGTGTAAAAAGCGCAAGCTGTTTTCGGCTTTCCGCCGAGTTTTCGGGGGCGTATAAATGCGAATAAACGCTGATTATATTATCGGCTTTAACCGCGTCTAAAACCTTAGTAAGCTCTAACAAATTGCAGCCCGAACGGTTCATCCCCGTGTTTACTTTTATATGGCATAAATTATCGCCGCAAAGAGCCGCCGTTTCAACCGAATTGACGGTCAGTTCAAGTGAATAAAAAGCCGCCCTATCCGCGTCGCTTTTATCCAGCGGCGGAGTGAACACCAAAACTGGCTTGGATACCCCTGCAACCCTAAGTGCAATACCCTCGTCGATAATGGCAACGCAAAAGCCGTCAACGACGTCTTCTACGGCGCGTGCCACTTCCTCCGCACCGTGCCCGTAGGCGTCCGCTTTTACGACCGCGTAAAAAAATCTGTTACCCAAAATTTTACGCAAATTCAAGGCGTTTTGTCTGATTGCCCGAAGGTCTATTACCGAAATGGTTTTCTGCATACGAACATTGTATGCTTAAAAACCGAAAAGTGTATAAAGACATTCTAACACATCGCACCGCTTATTGCAAGCAAAAAAAATCCGCCTTATCGGCGGATTTCCTCTTGTTTATCCGTATTAGCAGATTGTTTCAGCTTATTTCTGCCCCTTCTTAAGTGCGGAAGAACACGCCACGCAAGCACCGCCGCCAAAAGGCACAGTGCCAAATCCTTGGGCATATACAACAGGTTGAACTCTATAACGTACTTCCCAAGGTCGGGTGAATGAAGATAAAATTGCCAAATAAGCGCAAAATAAGGCATCCCCACGGCGTAATTTACTATAAACGCCGCAACCGCCGCAACAACGTACCGCCAGAACGGTAAGCCGTCTTTACGCACTAAAAGCCCCGCAACGAGCGCGCTTAAAATAAAGCCGAGAACGTATCCGAAGGTCGGCATCAAAACATAGGCAATTCCGCCGCCGAGGTTCGTAAAAACGGGTATACCGACAAGCCCCGCCGCACAGTAAACCGCCATACTTATCGCCCCTTTCTTCCAGCCGAGAAGCAAGCCCGCAAGCACGCTTAAAACCGTTTGAAAGGTCAGCGGCACGGGGAAGAAGGGTATACTTATATTTGCGCCCGCAGTCATCAGCGCGACGAAAAGCGCACACTCGGCAATATCCGCCGCAATAAGCTTTGCACTTATTTTTTTGGTCTTTTCCATAGCCTAACTTAAATATTGCCAACCCGCTTTTTTCGGGTTGACAATACCACTTGAATTATTCTTTATTTTCCGTTTGAGTGGGTTCAGTCTCCACTTCGCTCTGCCCTTGCACAGCGTCCCCGGAAGGGGCTTTGGCAGCCGCCTTTTTCTTCTTTAAAGAGAGATACCCCGCCACATATGCCGCAACTAACGCAACTACGACGCCGATTACGACACTTATCAACAAGGTTTTCGTTAACCCCATCCCGCCGTTTAAAACCACCACACTGGGCTGAATGTACGCTGCGGAAGTAGCCTTCGCATAAACCGCCCTACTGGTGCTTTCAAACGTTTCTATAAACTTCGTAACAGTTTCCAAGTCGTACGTATTGATACCTTTATAAGCCGTTACTTCTTTAGCATAAGAGTTCAAAGTTTTACCTTCTACGACGAAGGTTTTGCCGTAGGTCGTAATAAGCGAGTCGTATTCTTGCTCTATAAACTCCAACTGCTCCTTTAACATATTATTCTGGGTAGCCGCATCGTAATCATCGAAGCCTTCGAGTAGGTTATAATTTATAACCATAGACTTGAGATACTCGGCGGGATATTCGGCAATGGAAGTTAAAAACGCTTTTGCTTCGTTAACGTCGCTGAAATACTTCGTCTTTGCAGTTATTTTATAAACCGTTTCTTTGTAAACGCTGGTGCCGTCCGTTGATAAAGGTGTAACCGATACGTCACGGGTAATGCTTATACCACCGCTTTTTACCATTTTGTCCACGTCAACGTTGGAAAAATTGCCCTTTTCCTTTATCTCGTTAAGCGTTTCCGCAGAAGTCAGGTCCGAATAATAGAACAGCTTTCCGTCGGGGTAGCTGTAAAAAGCGTCCTTGTCGCCACCGGGCAAATTCAAGCTGAACTCCATTTCGTAATTCTTTACCCTCGGGTTGTACGCGTAATAAAACAAAATCGCGCACGCAAGCGCCACCAAAACCGCAACTATAAGTGCAAGCCACTTTTTCAGCCAGATGGTTTTACAAATATCGTTCAGCGTTAAGCCTTTGTTTTCTTCTTCCATAATTTTCTCCTCTTTCATATTAATCGTAAATTACCCGCACGCTTACTTCTTCTCGTAAACGCTCGGTTTTAAAATTCCAATATAGGGAATATGCCGATACTGCTCGTCGTAGTCAAGCCCGTAACCAACCACAAACTCGTTTTCGATATCAAAGCAGTTATAATCGGGCTCGATATCGTACTCGCGCCTATCTTCCTTGTTCAAAAGAGTAACTATTTTTACGGACGCCGCGCCGCGCTCCAATAAAAGCGCCTTTAAGTTCGCAAGCGTAAAACCGCTGTCAATAATGTCCTCCACGATTATCACGTCTCTGCCAGCAACGTCCCTGTCCAAGTCCTTTTTAATATGAAGTTTACCCGAAGAAACCGTACCGGAGCCGTAGCTTGATACAACCATAAAGTCGAGCTCTAACGGCATCGTAAGAAACCGTATAAAGTCCGCATAAAAAATTATACTGCCCTTTAAAATTCCTACGACGAGAGGGCGTTTGCCCTCGTATTCTTCGTCAACGGCAAGGGCGACTTCCTTCACTCGCTGTTTAAGCTGCTCCTCGGTGAGCATAATGCGCTCGAAATCGGGATGCTTATTCATAACCTTCTCCTAAGTCTTTTGTAATTTAACTTAAAAATTTCCGCCGTTCCAGCCCCAATCTTTAATTCCTTCGTAAGTAACGTAAACGGAAGAAGGCTGAATATTCAATTTATCTTTTAAAACGTTGCAAATTGCCGCCGTCATACGCTCGCAGTCGCCTGAAGAAGGGTTTCCAAACAGTTTAACCCCCACATATGCCGCGTTTTCAAGCTTTTTGCCCGCAAAATACAAGTCGTAATTATCGGCAATTCCCACCATCAAATAGCTTTCGGGCTTGTGCATAATCGCAATATTTTTGCCGAGTTCAGACTTTAAAATTTCCTTCTTTTCATCGGTAAGCTTCGCCGAAATTTTGCAATCGATAAAAGGCATAATTCTCTCCTAAAATATTTCACTGATAATAAATCCCGTTTTGCGGGTTTTATCCGTAATCTTAATTTTATCGGATATTTCAACCCCACAAACGGCAAGAATTTCATTGCCGTCCGCAATTAACGGAATGGTTTTTCTTAGTCTTACAGGGATTTTTTTATCCGTAAAGAAGTCACCCAAGCTTTTAGTTCCGCCGCCGAATTTGGTGAACTTGTCCCCGCTTTTCATAAAGCGTACGACTGCGGTTTGAGGTATCGCGTCAAAATCAAACTTCAATATTTTTTTATCCGAAAACGCGGCAAAATTGCCCTCGCTTTCCGTGATTTTAAGCAATTGCCCCCCATATATGCTTGATTTAGCGCATATATAGTCTGAAAAAGGCACTTCACCTTCAACCCTTTCCAAAACGGTTTTCTTTATAGAAATACAGCCGTCTTCCTTGTAAGCAGTTAGTCCCAAAAATTCAAACTTCTTTCCGTTTTCGGCAAATTGTAAACTGTATAAAGTGTCAACCTGCGTTGATGTGTAATCCTTCTTTTTGAAGTAATCTTTAATGACGGTAACCGCCGCACGGGAAAACAGAGGTTTTTCACAGTTTTTAATAATTGCGGTATCGCCGTCCAGCTTCAATAAACCACGCCTTTTAACTTCGGCTTGAATAAACGCCTCGTCCTCTGCCGCAAGCCGTGAAAATCTGTAAATGGCTTTCGCCGCGTCGGGAACGGCTTTTTCAAGTGCGGGAAGTACGTTATTTCGAATATAGTTGCGGGTGTACGCGTCAGAGAGGTTGGTTTCGTCATCGACGAAAGGCACCCCGTTTTCGGCAACGTATGCGTTAATTTCTTCACGCGTGCAAGCGACAAGCGGGTGAATTAAATTCAGTTCGCCCCCTTCGTCGTTCGAAATTACTGCGGCGGTTATTCCCGTAACGCCCGCGAGCGCACTGCCGCGTGCAAGGTTAAAAAGCACTGTTTCCGCGTTGTCGTTCAAGTGGTGCGCGGTCGCAATAAAGTCCACGCCCTTTGCCGCTTGAAAATAGCAACTTCTGCGCCAATCACGCGCCGCCGCCTCGGTTTTAAGCGCAAGCCCATCGGCTTTGAAACAAGTTAGACCGATGCCGTTCTCGTCGCACCAGTTTTTAACGAACGCACTGTCGCTTGCAGAGCTTTCACGCATTTTATGGTCGCAGTTCAAAGCGGTAAGTGTAATTCCGTACTCCTCTTTGTGTGCGTTCATAAAGTGCAAAAGCGCCATCGAATCTCTGCCGCCAGACACGGCAACGCAAATTTTCTTGCCTTTATATGCGGCGAGCTCAAGTTTCATAAAAGTCATTATAGCATAATTATATATAAGTTGCAAGTTTCAAAGTAAATTTTAATAAAAATTTTATAAGCGTCGAAAAACAGTTGACAAATTTTTGATTTTTTAATAT
>CAMWQS010000091.1 GCA_947176485.1 uncultured Clostridia bacterium
ATCAAGGACGTCGTTCATGTCGTACTTGCCGGCGGGCTTGCCGATAAGCCACTTTGCGGCGCGTATCGCACCCACCGCAAACACCCGCTTTGAACGCGCCGAGTGGGAGAGGGTTATAACCTCGTCCTCGCCCGCAAACATAACCTCGTGCTCGCCGACGATAGTTCCGCCGCGCACCGCGTGAATACCTATCTCGTTTCCGCGCTTGCCTACTATGCCTTCGCGCCCGTTCAAATAGGGCTTTTCATTATCAAATGCCGAGTTCGCACTTTCTGCAAGCATAAGCGCCGTGCCGGACGGTGCGTCAACCTTTTGGTTATGGTGCTTTTCGATAATCTCTATATCGAAGCCCTCGCCCAGCGTTTGGGCGGCTTTTTTGACGAGCTTAACCAAAAGGTTAATTCCCAGCGAGAAGTTGCCCGTTTTAAAAATTGCAATCTTTTTCGCCGTTTCGTCAATAAGTTTCAAGTCTTCCGCAGAGTATCCCGTTGAGGCAAGCACTACTGGGCAATTATTTTTAACCGCCCAACTAAGCTCGCTCTTTAAAACGGCGGGGGAGGAGAAGTCTATAACCACGTCAACCTTTTCTTTGACTTTGTCAAAGGAAGGATACACGGGCACGCTTTGCCCATTTAAACAAATATCCACGCCGCAAACGACTTTTAAGTTCTTATCGTCCTTTAAAAGCTCAATGAGGTTTGCGCCCATTTTGCCGTTTATGCCGCAAATTAAACAATTCATTTTTTCAGTCCGACCCTTAAAATTTCTTCAAGTAAAATCTCTTTGTTTTTTTCCTCAAGCTCGGTCAATGGCGAGCGGGGTACGCCCGCGTTAAAGCCGAGCATATTGTAAGCCGCTTTGATGGGAATAGGGTTAACCTCCAGGAAGCACGCGTCCTCCAAGGGGAGGAGGTAGTCCTGAACGGCGTTCGCCTCGTCAAGCTTGTTTTCTTTAACTAAGTTGTACATTTTCTTTACGAGTGCGGGGGCGATGTTCGAGGTAACCGAAATAAGTCCCGCGCCGCCCACTGCAAGCATAGGCAGGTTTAAGAAGTCCTCGCCCGAGTATAAGTCCATTTTGCCGCGGATACGCCTTATCGTTTCGCAAACCTGCGCCATATTTCCGCTTGCTTCCTTAATGCCCGCCATATTGGGAATATCCGCAAGCTTTTCAACCGTTTCGGGCAAAATGTTTACAGCCGTGCGGCTAGGCACGTTGTAAGCAATAACGGGTATTTTCACCGCGTCGCATATAGACTTATAATACTCGTACAAGCCCTTTTGCGTGCACTTGTTGTAGTAGGGGGTAACGGCAAGCACTCCGTCCGCGCCTAACTTTTCGGCTTGAACGGATTGTCTTACGGCTTTAGCCGTATCGTTGCTGCCCGTGCCGATTATTATTTTAATTCGACCCGCCGCCTTTCTAACGGCGTATTTGATAGTTTCAACCTTTTCGTCCTCGGTCATCGTTGCGGGCTCGCCCGTGGTACCGAGCACTACCAAGCCGTCCGCGCCGCCTTCGATTTGATACTCTATCATCTTGCCGAACTCGTCAAAGTTCACGCCGTTCTCGGTGAACGGGGTTATCATTGCCGTAATAATGCCGTTGCAAAATCCTGTCATTTTAATTCTCCCGAATTTTCGTTTGTATTATTTTAATCAAAAACCTTATTTTGCGTTAATCGAAGTATCCTTTTGCGGCTAAAAGCTCGGCAAGTAATACCGCGCCGCCCGCCGCACCGCGAAGGGTGTTGTGGGAAAAGCCTATAAACTTATAGTCGTAAACGCTGTCCGCTCTGAGCCGTCCCGCGCAAACCGCCATACCGCCCTCCAAATTTCTGTCAAGATAGGGTTGGGGACGGTTGTCTTCTTCGAAGTAGTGCAAGAACTGCTTGGGCGCGGAGGGGAGGGCAAGCTTTTGGGGTTCGCCCGAATAATCTTTCCACGCCTTCAAAATTTCTTCCTTGGAAGGTTTTTTGTCAAACCTGACGAAGCAAGCCGCCGTGTGTCCGTCCGAAACGGGCACCCTTAAACACTGCGCCGTAATCTTGGGTGCGGAGGCGGGCACGATTTTGCCGCCCGTAACCTTACCCCAAATTTTAAGGGGTTCAACCTCGCTTTTTTCTTCCTCGCCGCCAATATATGGTATAACGTTGTCGCAAATTTCGGGCATCGTTTCAAAGGTCTTGCCCGCGCCCGAAATCGCCTGATAGGTGCAAACCGCAACCTCTTTTATGCCGTACTTTGTAAGCGGGTGCAAAAGGGGCACGTAGGACTGCAACGAGCAGTTCGATTTAACAGCGATAAACCCGCGCTTGGTGCCCAAACGCTTTCTCTGCGCCGCAATTACTTCAAGGTGGTCGGCGTTGATTTCGGGGATAATCATCGGCACGTCGTCCGTGAAGCGGTGCGCCGAGTTGTTCGAAACGATAGGGCACTCTAATTTTGCGTAGGAATATTCAAGCTCTTTCAGCTCGTCCTTTTTCATATTCACCGCGCAGAAGCAGAAGTCAACCTCTTCCGCAATTTTTTCCTTGTCCGCCGTCGCGTCGTAAACGAGCATATCAGCGTATTTTTCGGGCATGGGGGAGGAGAGGTGCCACCTCTTTAAAGCGTCCTTGTATTTCTTGCCCGCAGAGTTTGCGGAGGCGGCAAGGCACTTCACCTCAAACCAAGGGTGGTTTGCAAGCAAAAGTAAAAACCTTTGCCCGACCATTCCCGTCGCGCCGATAACACCAACTTTGTACTTCTTCATAAATCACCTATAAAACAAAAAAGCGGCAACCGTGCCGCCGTAATTACAGTAAAAGCAATTAGCGCAACACTTCAAGTGACAGTCGCAAGGGTATTAACCCGTACGCCCGACGCGGCTTAAAGGTTCACCGCACCTCGGCGGAGGCGCCCTTTCAACGCAGCTTTAATAACGGAATTGCCTTTTCAACTCCTCAGCCGCGGCTAATTATGCCCGTCCGCTCCTCTAAATGCAAAGAAATTTTAACACAAAAAAGGCGCAAAGTAAAGTCATTTGAACGGTAAAAAATTATTTGTTTATATTGCCAACGCGTTTAAAACTGTTTGACACCCCTTAAATAATAGTGTAAAATAGCAAAGTACAACTAAAATTATAATATCGGAAGATTGAAATATGAATTCGCAAAAATCCTTAAAAATAAAATTTAGTTTAATTGCCGCGCTTGCGCTCAGCTTTATAATTGCAGTCGGCGCGTTCCTCGGCGTAACGCTTGCCCGTGCCGACCGTTCGGTAACGATTAGCGGCACGAGTATCTTCGTTACCACTCACGACGCACAGGTTTGGGCTCACCAAGAAGGTGAGGGCGAAGACGCCGTTGACCACACTATGTTCGTGTTCAACGAAAATAGGGATACGGTCAATTACAGAAGAAACCTTGCTTTCAAGTGGATAGAAAACTCCGCAAAGCAGGCAGAGGCACCCAAGGACGAGGAAGGTAGCAGCGAGACAACCGAAACCACCAAGCCCGATATCAGCTTTGAAAAGCAATACGGCTGGTTCAATATGGAAGTAGGCTTCGGCGACCCCGCAAATTCCCCGGAATACAACGTTGAGTACAAGTATTTCGTAATCACCTTCGAAAGCCAGCAGTATTCCCAAACCAAGGACGGCAAGACCACGAACTATATCGTGTTCGAGCCCTCGGAAAATAACGAATTAAAGGTTTATATCACCCACAAGAATACCGAAATTCAAAAAGATACCGAGCTCCAAAAGGATACCGAGAATAAGGGTGTAACAGCAGTTTTAGACAAGCTGCTTGCAGACGCAACCCCTATCGGTACGGTTAAAGCAAACGAGCGTATCAGCATTAACTTTACCGCAGACTACGACGGCAACGACGAGAGCTTGACGAATTTGGAAGGCGGCGATTACCTCGTAAAAATTTCCGACGAAGATGGTGGACCCTTATTCGGCAAGTTTGAAAACATAGGCAAGACCTACGCAAAATATTCTTCGTCTACGACTACCCCCGTAACCCCGCTTTCTTTCGAAGCAGTGTTCGAGGAGGAGGACGAGAACGAGCCCAACGCTCACGGCAAAGCGTTTTTAACCCTTTACACCCTCAACAACCAAAGCTTTAAGTTAAAGGACGCAAGGAATTCCGACGGGCACCGTGTAGGCGGTACCGTAAACGACGTAACACCCCCCGTACTGTGCCTTGACAAGTCGGTTCCCTTCATTAAGTACAACGGCGAAATCACCTTCGATTATACCGTAATCGACGTGCTTACCCAATCGCCCAGCCTTACGACCTCGTACTATATGCTTACCGATAAGGACGCAGACCCCGTAACGGGCAAAGCACCCGTTTATAACGAGGACGGCGGAGATTTCAAAAAGGTTACCGACTCGGACAACCAGTTTATTTACCCGCACTACAAACACTATCTTCCCAAAGAAAGTGATACGACGAAGTTTGGCAAAAAAATCAAAGACGAAACCTTTGAAGTTAAGGCGGCGGTAAAAGTCGTTCTTAAACTTACCGACACCACCTCGACGAACGGACAAACGACCTACGTTTATCTCGACTGGTTCGTTGACGACGATTATCTTCTTACGGTAAACGGTCAAAAATACATTGCGGTTACCGAGGATAAGCAAGGCGCAACCTACGCTTACACCAAAGGCGGAGTAAGCAACCCCGATACGACGGGCGAAAACGCAAATACCGAATGGGATAATCTCGTTAAAGCATATCAAGCAAAGGTTGACGAAGCCGCAAAGGACTTGAAGGCAGGTAGCAAAAACTACTTCTATCTTCCCTCGGCGGAAGACCTTATCAAGGATAACGCAACCCCTTACGAGGATTTGGAATTCTCGATTTACTACAACAACGGCTCACAGCAGCAGTCAACGGGTAAGAAGGCAAACGCGCTTTCCATAAACCTTACCAAAGCGGGCACTTACGTATTCACAATCTACGCAAAGGACGCGGCGGGCAATTCCATGTACTACTTCGACGGCAAAGAAGAAAAGGAATTGGAAACGGGCGATATCTGGAATATGTACAAGCAAGACAAGAACGGCGACTTTGCGGATATGAAGAAGTATCTGCCTTGGTTCGAGTTCACCGTTGACGCGTCCGAAATTTCCATTAAGGACCCCGACGAACAGTCCACCGCATACGTTGGCAGCAGCTTCACCGCAGACAGCTTTGACATAAACGGCGTATCCGTAAAAACCGAGTATACCCTTTTCGAGTTCCATAACGAGGACTACGCAAAGGACCACGGCGGCGTGGCAATGACCTACGAAGAATTCTCCAAGACCGTTGAATCTTTATTACTCAACACCGAAACGAGAATTTACTTCACCAAGATAAGACCCACCGGCGACCTTAAAGAGGGCACTGCCGATTACGAAGCGTTTAACGATTACGGTTGGAACGGTAGCTCGCTTACCTTCACACCGCAGACTGCAAACGCATTCTACGTAATCAAGTGCGAGGCAAGAAGCACCGTAATCGACGAACCCCAAACCAGCTATATGACCATAGCGGCTGCACCCAAGGTTGAACCTTTAAAGGGTGAAGATACTTGGGTACAGGACAACGTAACTTCTATTATACTCTTATGTATCGCGGGCGCGTCGCTTATCGGTATAATCTTACTTCTCGTAATCAAACCCAAGAACAAGGGCGACATCGACGAAGTTATTGACACCCCCAAGAAGTCAAAGAAAAGCAGTAAATAAGTTTTAAAGTATAAGCCGCGGCGCAAAAATGCGCCGCGGGTTTTTTTAAAGGAAAATAAAAACAACTC
>CAMWQS010000092.1 GCA_947176485.1 uncultured Clostridia bacterium
CTCCACTGCCTTTGCGTCCAACGCGTCAAGCTTTTCGGGTGCCTTAGTCAAAAACGACTTTGCTTGAACGAACGACTTTCTTTCTTCGGAATTGCCCAAATCGCGTTCGAGCTTTAAAAGCTTTTCGTCCGTTTCCTGATACTTTAAAAGTTTTTCAACCTGCGTCATATTATTCTCCTTGGGGTTTAAAGTAAGGTCGTATCGGTGAAATAACCCGACTTGACTTTAAGCCCGTCTTTGATTTTACTATAAATTTTTTCAAAGCCGTAATTTTCCGACGCGTAGTGCGTAAGAACTATTACCGCCATTCCCCTTTGGGTAAGGGCTAAAATTTCGTGATGCTTCATATCCGCGGATACGAATACGTCCGCACCGCCGTTAGCTGCAAAATTAATATTGTGGTCGTCGCAACCCGCGCCGCAAAACGATGCTACTCGGTTGACCTTTTTATCTTCTTCACCATAGGTGAAAAGCATTTGGGTGGAAAATTCTTTTTTGACTTTTTGAACGAAGTCTTTAAAAGTCGTGGGTGCAACGGAATAAACTCTGCCGTAGCCCCCATTCGAAAGGGGCGCGGAGAGCTCCGCCTTATCACCGCCCAAGCCCTTGCAAAGGAAATAATCTATTCCTTGTGGCGCGGCGTCGAAGTTGAGGTGCATTGAAATTACCGATATTCCGCACTTCATACACTCGGCAAGCGTATTCGCCTGGGGGTTAGCCGTTAAATCGAATTTGGAAATTCCGCCGAAGATTGCGGGGTGATGGGTTACTATAAGATTATAACCGAGGGCTTTCGCCTGTTCAACCGCCTTTGATGTCAAGTCGAGAGTGAAAAGCGCACCCGTTACTTCACCGCCGCAGTTTATTATAATTCCGCTATTGTCGTACATTTTGTACTTGCCGCAAAACTCGTCGGAAAGACTGACGGGCGCAACTTCTTTTTCCAAAAGCGCAAAAATATCTTCAATCTTCATTCAGCACGCCCTCCATAAAGCTGATTTCTTCCTCTATCTTTAAGCGCGTTTCGTCTTTTAAATCTCTTTCAAGATACGCACGCTTTTTCGTAAGTTCCGTTCTTACGTATTTCTTAGTTATTTCGCCCGATAAGTTCAAGCCGTATTCAAGCTGACTTTCGGCGTATTTATTTGAATTGCCGCTTCTTTTACCCTTTATTACGAAGTAAAACTTGCCGCCGCTTTCAAAGGGCTCGTCCACAGAAATTTGCGCACCGTTTTGTAAAAGGTATTCCCGCACGGCGCGGGTATTTTTCATGGGCTGCAAAACGAAGTTTTGGGGGATAAAAGAATTCTTGAAAATACTTACGATTTCTTCCCCGCCCATACCGGCAATTAGAACCTGCCCGGTATCTTCGTTTACGCCCTCTAACCCGTTACAGCAAACCGCTTTTACGGTGCCGCATTTAACGTAGTCGGCAAGAAGGGTTTCGGCTTTTTGTAAACACTTTGCGCTTATATCCGAAATAACCGCTGCTTCGCACAATCCGTTTTTAAGCATATAGCGCGTGCAATAGCCGTGGTCGCAGCCCACGTCCGCAAAGGTCGTGCATTTATCTAAATAAGAGCAAAGTTTTTCTATTCTGTCCATTAGGTGTCAAGGAAATCTTTTAAGTGCTTAGAGCGCGAAGGGTGTCTTAACTTACGAAGTGCCTTTGCCTCTATCTGTCTTATTCTTTCACGGGTTACGTTGAACTCCTTACCCACTTCTTCCAAGGTGCGGGGTCTGCCGTCGTCAACGCCGTAGCGGAGCCTTAGAACCTTTTCTTCACGCGGGGTAAGGCTGTTTAAAACGCCCAAAAGCGTTTCTTTAAGCATAGTCGTAGATACGCTGTCCGAGGGGGTTGCCGTGGTTACGTCCTCGATGAAGTCGCCGAGGTGGCTGTCCTCCTCCTCGCCGATAGGCGTTTCCAAAGAAACGGGGTCTTGCGCAATTTTCTGGATTTCGCAAACGCGTTCTTCACTGATGCCCATTTCCTTTGCGATTTCCGCAGGCGTCGGCTCTCTGCCGAGCTTCTGCAACAAAATTCTTGAAACGCGGGTCAATTTGTTTATGGTTTCAACCATATGCACGGGAATACGGATAGTTCTTGCTTGGTCTGCAATCGCCCTCGTGATGGCTTGCCTTATCCACCAAGTTGCATAGGTTGAGAATTTGAAGCCTTTTTGATAGTCGAACTTTTCAACCGCCTTCATAAGACCCAAATTGCCTTCTTGGATTAAGTCGAGGAAAAGCATTCCGCGCCCAACGTATCTTTTTGCAATGGATACGACGAGCCTTAAGTTCGCTTCCGAAAGCTGGCGTTTTGCCTCCTCGTCGCCCTCCTCCTGCATTCTGCGGGCAAGCTCTATCTCGTCGTCGGATGAAAGAAGGGAAACTCTGCCGATGTCCTTTAAATACATTTTTACGGGGTCGTCAAGACCGATATCGGACAAAGCTTGTTCGTAAAGCTCTTTGTCGCGCTCCGCCTCGTCGATAATCTGTATGCCCGCCTCCGCAATAGACTTGTAAACGAAGTCCATTTGCGCGGGAGTGGTTTCATACTTTTCCATTATGTCGCAAAGAGTGTTGGTCGTAATTGAACCTTTTGCGCCGTAAGTATCTATAATGTGCTTTAAAATTTCGCCTAATTTTTGTTCGGATAAATTCATTCTTACTCTCCGCTTCTGATTTTTTTCTGTTGGTTTATAAGTGCCTGCAACCTTGAAGTAAGGTCTTTGCGCCGTTCGTCGTCAACCTCTTGCGCAACTTGCGACTTCAAGCGGGTTATATCCGCGTTGAGCGCAGCAACTTTAAGCTGTTTGACGCAGTCCTTGAAATATTTTGCAGCGACCTCGCCTTTAAGCGCGTTGCCGTCACAATAGTCTAAAATTCTCGTAAGCTCTATATATTCATCCGTGCCCTCGTCGAAAAACTCGAAAAGCTCGGCGGGCTGAATACGTTCTTCCAAAAACTGTTTGGAAAAGATATATTTTGCAATAATATCGTGTACGCCGTTGAGGAAGTGAATTTTCGAGATATCCTCTCCCTTTGCGATTTTAGCCCCGAAAAGGAAAGCCGCAATAACGAACCGCGAGGCCCTGTCTTGCATTGAAGAATTATCTTTCCGTTCTACGGGTTTCGGCGCGGGAGTTTCTACTTTTGGAACCGAGCGCAAATCACGGTTTAAGCTTTCGTAGGATATGCCCGTTTTGTCACTTAAAGATTTTAACAAATCTTCTTGTTCTGCCGCGCTGTCGGAAGTTCTTACGATTTTCATCGCCTCTTGCAAAAACCTTCTTTTGTCGTCGGTTTTAGTCAGGTCGAAACCGCGCCCGACCGATGCAAGCTTATAGTCGATTAACGGCATTGCGCTGTCAAGACAACGCCGGTACCCTTCGGCGCCGCGTTGCTTTATCATATCGTCGGGGTCAAGCCCGTCGGTTAAAGGCACGACTTTTACGTTAAGCCCGTTGCTTTTGAGAATGTCGAGCCCGCGCATATTAGCTTTTTGACCCGCCGTGTCGCCGTCGTAGCTTATAAGCACGTTATCGGTGTACCTTTTAAGAAGGCGGGCTTGGTCTTGCGTGAGGGAAGTACCCATACTTGCCACCACGTTTTTAAAGCCCGCTTGGTACAGCGAAATGGTATCCATATACCCTTCGACGATAATAACCTCGTTTATAGTTTGCTCTTTCTTTAACTTTTTTAAAAGGTTTATATTGTAAAGGGCTTTGCTTTTATTGAAAACCAAGGTTTCTTTGGTGTTCTTGTATTTTCCGAAGTCAGTCTTTTTAAGCACTCTGCCGCCGAATGCGATAACCTCGTCCATGGCGTTTATTATGGGATAGATAAGTCTGCCGCCCTGTGCGTCCAAAAGCTTGCCGTCCGCCTCGTTAATGGCGCCGCTATCTATCATATCTTGCCTGTTAAAGCCCTTTGATAAAAGGTATTTAGGCAAATCGTAGAAATTAAGGCTTGCGCCAAGTCCGAACTTTCTAACCAAGTTAGAAGGAATTTGGCGTTTTAATATGTACGCGACGTGTTCGTCGGCTTTACCGGAGTTTAAGTTGTTCAAATAAAAGTGGGCGCACTCGTTCAAAATTTTGAGTATTGCGTCCTTCTTGCGTTTTAATTCAACCGTCTGCTGACTGTCAAAGCCAGTTTGCGGCACTTGCATATTTGCGCGTTCGGCAAGGAGTTTTACCGCGTCCATGAACTCGATATTCTCCATATTCTGCACGAACTTAATAACGTCGCCCGATTCGCCGCAACCGAAGCAGTGATAGTACTGGTCGGCTTCGTTTAAGGCAAACGACGGGGTTTTTTCGTGGTGAAATGGGCAACAAGCCCAATAGTTTCCGCCGCGGCGCTCTAAGCTTACGTAGTTTCCGGCAACTTCAATTATATTCAGTTTTTCTTTCAAAGTTGTTAAAAACTCTTTTAATTCGCCAGCCATAAGCGTAAACGTTCCGTTTAATCGTGTATCTTAAATGCGTTGCCGTTGACGGTCTTAATCGCAAATCAAACTTGAAAATTAGTTGTTTTCGTCGATAAAAGTCCAGCCCTTGGGCACGAAAATTTTATTGAAGGTGTAGACGGCGTATCTGTCCGTCATGGAAGAAAGATAGTCGCAAACGACTTGCTCTTTACTGAATTTATCTAAAAATTTAATATAGCTTGCCGGAAGCTTATCGGGGTTTTTTACGAAAAAGTCGTAAGTTTCGGTAAGCATTCTTTCCGCTTTGTCTTCCTCGCCTTTTGCAGTCGGTGAATGGTAAACGTTAGCAAACATAAACTCTCTTAGCCGTTCGCTCGCTTCCTCCACGTCTCTTTCCATATCAACGAAGTTTTTACCTGCGGAATTGCGGTAAATAGACGAAATTGCAGTATCTATTCTTGCGCTGGGTGATTTGCCGAGTACGGCAATTATATCCTTGGGCACGTCGTCCGTTTTTAAAAGACCTGCACGGATAGCATCGTCCAAATCGTGGTTAATGTAGGCAACTCTGTCCGCAAGGGAAACACACTTGCCTTCTAAGGTTGCGGGCTTGCCGCTCTTGGGGTGGTTTAAAATACCGTCCCTTACTTCCTTCGTAAGGTTCAAGCCCCTACCGTCCTTTTCAAGGACTTCAACGACCCTAACAGACTGCTCGTTGTGCTTAAAGCCGCCCGGAACGAGCTTGTCCAAAATTCTTTCGCCGCTGTGGCCGAAAGGCGTATGACCGAGGTCGTGCCCTAAGGCGATTGCCTCAGCCAAGTCCTCGTTCAACGAAAGCGAACGGGCAATACTTCTTGCTATCTGGGCTACGTCCAAAGTGTGCGTAAGACGGGTTATATAATGGTCGCCTTCGGGTGAAAAAAAGACCTGCGTTTTATTTTTTAACCTTCTGAACGACTTGCAGTAAATTATTCTGTCCCTATCGCGCTGAAACTCCGTGCGCATAACGCAAGGGTCTTCCGCTCTGTCGCGCCCCAAGGTGTTTTTAGATTTACACGCATAGGGCGACAAAAACGCGTCTTCTATGGCGTACGTTCTTTCTTTTATATTCTGCATACGTATCCCCCGTTAAAGTAATACGAAAATTTTTTCAAAATTACTTTTTTTTGTAAAAAAATAATGAAAATATATCCCTTGGCGTTTTTACTTACCGAAGCCGCCGCCGACCGACAGAACTTCGCCGGTAACGTACGAACTCTCCGCAAGGAAAACACAAGCCTCTGCGACGTCTGCGGG
>CAMWQS010000093.1 GCA_947176485.1 uncultured Clostridia bacterium
CCGCTAATTTTAAGGTTCTTCCCCCAAGCGCGTTTTTTGAAGACGGGGCTTTTGCTAGCTATAACACTGAACGCAGTATTGACTTTAAAGCGTGGAAGATACCTTCATTTGAAGGCGGCAAACCCGTTTACACCAAAAAAGTTACCTATTCCGATTACGACCATTATTTTCACGTAAACAATACGAAGTATGCAGATTTTCTTGCAGACACTTTCTTGGTTGAAGATTTTAATGGAAAATATATTAAAAAATTGCAAGTTACGTACGTTAAGCAGTGCAAAATCGGTGAAGAAATTGCCTTCACCCGCGAAGAAATAGACGGCGCGTACATAGTTGAGGGCAGAGTTGACGGTGAAGTGCGCGTTCAGTTCAAGGTTGAATTAGATGAAGTATGACGTTGAGCTCGTTTTTTCAAAACGGAAAAGCTTGTCTATAACCGTTTCCGCAGAAAACAAAATCACTTTGCGCTGTCCGTTGGGATACAGCCGAGAGCGGGCTGAACAGTTTTTAAACGAAAAATCTGCATGGATAGAACGTACGGTTCAAAGAAACGAAAAGAAACTAAATCTTAACGCAGAAATTATTTCTTACAAGTCAATATTAGTTAACGGCACTAAGCTTTCGCTGTTTATAGGCTGCAAGCGGGCGGCAATAACTGAAGAAGGGGTTTTCGTTAAGAGTATCAAAGATATAAAAAAGCTGTTCGTTAGCTGCTTTGCCAAAGCGTTCGTTTTGCGGGTTGAAGAAATTTCCCTCCGGACGGGTTTAAAATGCAACGGCATAGCGATTAAGAGTTATAAAAGCCGTTGGGGTTGTTGTGACGGCAGCAATAATCTTGCATTTAATTACAAGCTGTTTATGTTGCCGGACCGTATACAATATTATATAATAGTACACGAATTGTGCCATACGGTTCAGCATAACCATTCTGAAAAATTTTGGCGGCTTGTTGAAAGGTTCGTGCCCGATTATAAGCAGTTAAAAAAGGGCTTGCGTGGCTACGATTTCCTTACGACTTTATATTAAGATTTAATTTATGGATAGCCGAAAGGTAAGGCTGTCTTTTGAAAGGCAAAACAATGATATACTTGGACAATGCGGCAACGACCAAACCCGATGAAGAGTGTTTAAAGCTTGCCGAAAAGTATCTATACGGAGAATTTTTTAATCCCTCTGCGCTTTATACGGGGGGATATAACTTGCAACGCGAAATAAAATCTGCGAGGGAGAATATACTTTCGCTTATTGCAGATAAAGAGAATTTTGAACTTATTTTCACTTCTTGCGGTACTGAGGCAGACAATACGGCTGTTTTCAGCGCGGGGAGAAGGGGCAACGTGGTTACCACGTCGGGTGAGCATTCTGCCGTTTATTCCGCTGTTAACGAGTTGAAACAGCGTGGAATTGAAGTAAGATTTGCCAACCTTAACGCGGACGGAAGCGTGGATGTGGCGCATCTTTTAAGTCTAGTAGACGATAAAACGTCACTCGTTTCGGTAATTCACGTCAGCAACGAAACCGGCGCAATTAACGATATTGCAGCAATTGCAAAGGCGGTTAAGGCAAAAAGCAAGTTCACTTTATTCCACTCCGACGGTGTGCAAGCGTTCGGAAAAATTCCTTTTAAGCTCACAAAAGATATTGATTTATACTCAATTAGTGCACATAAAATCGGCGGAATAAAGGGCTGTGGGGCACTTATAAAGCGTAAAAGCCTTATAATTAAGCCTTTAATTTACGGTGGCGGGCAAGAAAAGGGACTTAGAAGCGGCACGGAAAACGTCTTCGGTATCAAAGATTTCGAGTTTGCCTCTATTAAAAGGTACTCAAAAATTAAAGAAGATTACAAAAGCGTACAAGCTCTGCACGGGTTGCTTTGGGAAGGACTAGATAAAACACTTTTTCAAAGGATTTCCGGTGAAAACTGTTCGCCGTATATTTTGTGCGTGGGTGCAGACGGCTTGCGTGGCGAAACGGTTTTACACGAGGCGGACGATAGAGGGCTTATAATCGGCACGGGTTCGGCTTGTTCTTCAAACGAAAAGAACAGATATTCCCGTACGATTCTTGCGTGCGGTGTCGGTGAAAGCTTAGCGGACGGAATTCTTAGGTTAAGCCTTTCTTCCGAAACCACGAAGGACGAAGTAGTTCAAGCAGCAAAAATTCTTAACGAAGTAGTTGTAAACAGAAAAAAGATTATGGCGTAAATATGGAAAAAGTAGTAATTGTAAGATATTCGGAATTGCATCTTAAGGGTAAAAACCGCGGATATTTTGAGCGGGTTTTAATCATTAATATGGAAAAAGCCCTTAAAGGGCTTAAGCATGAGGTTAAACGTCAAAGCGGAAGGTATCTTATTGAAAACTTTGACGAGTTCGACGTTGATGAAATAGTAGCCCGGCTTAAAAAAGTTTTTGGTATACATTCGCTGTCGGTTGCTTTAAAAGTTAAATCGGATATGGACGCGATTTACAAGGCGGCGGAAGAAGTTTGCTTTGAAAGCGGCAGCTTCAAAGTTGAAACTCACCGTGCGGACAAGACATTCCCACTAAATTCGCTACAGATTAGTGCAGAGGTAGGCGGCAGGCTTTTACACAAGCATAAAAGCCTTTCCGTAGACGTTCACAATCCGCAGTTTATTGTCAATATTGACGTGCGTGAAAACGGCACGACGCTAGTGTTTAACGAATTCTTTAAGGGCGCAGGCGGTATGCCGGTAGGAACTTCGGGGAAGGGATTACTTCTTATTTCGGGTGGTATTGACAGCCCCGTGGCGGGACATATGATAGCAAAGCGTGGTATGCAGGTAAACTGTATTCATTTCCACAGCTATCCTTATACGAATTTGCAAGCGCGTGACAAGGTAATCGAACTTGCAAAAGTTCTTTCTTCTTACACTTGCGGAACGAAGCTTCATATCGTGTCGGTTACGCATATTCAAGAAGAAATTCATAAAAAGTGTAACGGCGAATATATGGTTACGCTTTTAAGACGCTTTATGATGAGAATTGCCGAGCGAATCGCAAACAAATGCGGTGCACAGTGCCTTATAACGGGTGAAAGCTTGGGGCAAGTAGCCAGCCAGACGGTAGAGGGAATAACTTCTTCAAACAGCGTTGTTAAAAATCTTCCCGTGCTTCGGCCCTTGTGCGGTTTTGATAAAGACGAAATAATCGAGCGTAGTAGGGATATGGGAGCTTACGATATTTCTATTCAGCCTTATGAAGACTGCTGCACGGTATTTTTACCTAAGCATCCGGTAATAAAACCTTCGATGCAAAGCATTCTTGATGAGGAAAGCAGGCTTGAAGTTGACAAGCTTATTGAAGAAGCTGTTGCGTCTTTGGAAATAATATCATTATAAATCGTACCATTCACCTTTTGCAATATCCGGTATTTTAACTTGAGGTGAGGTGGTATCTCTATTTACCGTTACGGGCGGCAAGGAAATTTCCTTGCCGTAAATTTTATTTTCACCGTCAAAATAATACGGTGTAACTGAATATTCGTAATAGCCTTCGGTTGGAGTGTCTATTATGCAATTTTGCCATTTTCCATCGTAAATTAGCTTATTTTTGCCATTAAAACGACGATTTACAAGATATGCATAGTACTTTGTCTGACATAACTCAATGTTTACTTCACCATTTTTTACTGAAATGGTCGGCGTAACTATTGAGGGTGAAGTAAATTTAGTGCTTTTATCTTTCGGTTCGTTACCGCTTAAAACTTTAACTTCCAAGACGTTTAGTTTGGGCGAAATATCGTCTGCAAGAATTATCCTATTGTTATTATAATAGTCTTCTGCGTCAATTTTTACGGTAGAGGTGCCGCTTGAAACTTCAAGTTTTTGCGGTGAATGGTTGGCATAAAGCTTATTTAAAATATCACCGACGTAGTCGCAGCAGTTGCCGCCACCGGTAATTTTCAGCCGTTTATTGTCTTTATCGCCAAGCCATACGCCTATACAGTGTTCAGAGGTGTAGCTTATGGCGTAAGCGTCGGTATTTCCTTCGGAATTTCCGCAAGTGCCCGTTTTAGTGGCTATATCGTATTTAAAATTTGCAAGAGTCTTCGCCGTGCCGCTTTTTGAAGTTGCGATAAGCATTTCGTTTATAAGCGAACAAGTGCCGTTTGAAAATACCGGATTAGAAAATTCTTCTGCTTTATAAATTGTTTTACCGTTCTTGGAAACAATCTCTTTTATGAAGTGAGATGAGGCATAAGTGCCGCCGCGTTGAAAAATTGAGTACCTGTCAACGATATCTTTAAGGCTAAGCCCGTACTTCATTCCGCCGAGTGCCAGCGATAAATTCTTTTCGTCGTCTTCGAGTGCAATATTCATGCGCGTGAGGTACTTTTCAGCGTTATCAATAGTCAAAGAATTAAGCGTTTTTACTGCGGGAACGTTGTAGCTGTACTTCAAACTGTCGGCAACCGTAACGTATCCGTGGTATTTTTTATCGTAATTTTCGGGCGAATAACCGCTAAAATCTACCTTTTCGTCGAGAATTCTGGTAAATGGGCTTACAAGCTTTTCTTCAATGGCGGGGGCGTAGACGAGTGCGGGTTTAATAGTTGAACCGGGCTGTCTTTTTACGTCGCCGACGGTAGATTTATACGCGCTGACACCGCCGTTTAAAGTAGTTACGATAACTGCGTTGTCCGTATCGTAATTAAATTCTTCTATTAAATTTTGCAATGAAGGGTTTAGATACGTTTTTATTTTGCAACCTTCAGTAAGGTCGTAAACGTTTAAATCTAACGTTTCAAGCTCATCAAAAACGGCACTAATATACGATGAATTTTTATCGCCGCTTAACTTTTGAACTGCGTTTAACGGCGTTTTGATTGCATTTTCATACTCGTTTTCAGCGATAAAACCACAATCAAGCATTGCTTTTAATACTAAATTGCGCTTTTTTAGGCTTTTTTCGGGGTTTTTAAACGGTGAATAATTATTCGGCGAAGTCAAAAGCCCGACCAAAGTCGCGCTTTCTGTAAGCGATAGTTCTTCGGCTTTCTTGTCGAAGTAGAATTCGGCTGCACTTTGTAACCCGTAGCAGTTGTGTCCGAAGTATATCGTGTTCAAATACATTTCAAGTATTTCGTCCTTTGAATAAGCTTTTTCAAGCTGCTTCGTAAGACGGATTTCGTTCAGCTTTCTTTTAATTGTCTTGTCGCCGGTAAGATGAGTATTTTTTATCAGCTGTTGACTTATCGTCGAAGCTCCTTCCTTAAAGGAGCGGGATACCACGTTCTTATAAAGGGCTTTAAACATTCTTTTGTAATTTAAGCCGTTATGTGAATAAAAAGTTCTGTCTTCGCTTGCAATAAAGGCGTTTACGGTGTCTTGGGAAAGCTTTTCGATTTCAACGCTTTTATGCTTGTTTGAGGTGGACGCACTGACGATTTCGTTACCGTTTTCGTCACAGATTATAATACTTTGGTTGGGGCGAATAAGTTTGCTTTCGTCTAATTTAGCGTCTTTAGTTATAATTGAAAAAGACGTAAACATGGTGAAGACGGCTACTGCCAGACTTAAAAATATAATTAAGGTTACTTTCAAAAACTTTGTCATCGCA
>CAMWQS010000094.1 GCA_947176485.1 uncultured Clostridia bacterium
GATGTGTAGAATAGACAGGCCAAATAGTCGACTTTATGACGCCGAAAAGCAAGAAAGAAAAGATTTACTCCTTTTACTTAGAAATCTGCAATGAACTTGCCGAAATGAATTTTTAGAAAAAGAAGGATTTGTTGTCCTTCTTTTTTCTATTTATCTAAGCAAATTCTAAAATAATCGTACTTTTTTCCATAAAGGTCTAGATTTTTTGAAATATATGGTAAAATATAATAACACTTAAATTTACTTTTAAGAGGATAAGGGAAATGATAAATATAATTTTTGAAGGAAAACACGTTCAAGTAAAAGAAAATACGAGAGTCATTGACTTGGTTCCCGAAAACGAAAAATGCAATTATTGCGTTTGCCGTATCGGGCAGCAAGTTAAAGAATTGAATTATATGCTTACAGGCAAAAACGAAGGTAAGGAAATTGCTTTGCTTGGTTTGGATAACGCCGAGGCGGGCAAAGCGTACGAAGCCACTTTGCGCTACGTTATTGCTTACGCTTTCCATAACGTTTATCCCGACGTAAATATAAGATTCAGTTATAACGTTTCGCGTTCGGTATTCTGCCAGGTGCTGACCCCGGGCTTTAATATTTCAAAAGCTACCCCCGTTATTGAAAAAGAGGTTAACAGAATTATAAGCGCTAACCTTAAAATAGAGCGTATTGTAGTAACCACCGAGGAAGCCAAGGAAATTTACAGAAAGAACAACTATCTTGACAAAATCGATATTCTGCAATACCGCCCCGAGCCCACTGCGCACCTTTACAAGTGCGGCGATTACTTGAATTATATTCATGCATATATGCTCCCCTCTACGGGCTGCTTGCACGATTACGTTTTAAAGCCGTACAGCCCGGGCATTATTATCCAATACCCCCGCTACGAGTTGGGCACGACCATCCCGACCTTCGTTGAAGAATCTACGTACGGGCGCACGCTTCAAAAGGAATACGTTTGGTCTAAAAAGGTACGCACACAAACTATTGCAGATATAAACCACCGCTTGGAAAACGACGCCTTAGAGTTGGTTCAGATGTGTGAAGCAAAGCATAACGGTATGCTTTCCGAGCTCGGCAACAAAATCGAATCCGATATTGAAAATATAAGGCTTATTGCCATAGCCGGCCCGAGTTCAAGCGGTAAAACTACTTTCTGCAACCGTTTAAAAATCGAGCTACAGTCCCGCGGTATCAGTCCCGTAACGATATCGATGGACGATTACTATTTGGAAAAACCCGATTTGTGCAAGCTGCAAAATACGACTATCGACAAATTGGACTTAGAGCATATCAATTGTTTGGATATACAGCTTTTTAACAAAGATTTATTCGACCTAATCAACGGTGAAGAAGTTACTTTGCCTAAGTTCAATTTCAAAAAAGGCAAGCGCGAACCCGGTAAAACCATAAAAGTGGACTCCAAGAGTCCTATCATCATCGAGGGAATTCACGCCCTTAACGAGATGCTGACCTCCTCCATTCCCAAACACCAAAAGTTCAAAATTTACATAGCACCCCAAGTGCAAATCAATATAGATAATCACGCCCCGCTTAACACCACCGATTTACGACTTATTCGCCGTATCGTTCGTGATATGCAATATAGAAACTGCCCTGCGGCAAACACCATAGATATGTGGCAGTCAGTCCGCAGCGGCGAATTTAAATGGATATATCCCAACCAAGAGGGTGCCGATTACGTATATAATTCAAGCCTTTCTTACGAGCTTTGCGTTTTGCGTAACTTGGCGTTGCCCGCTTTACAGCAAATTAAGGACACCGACCCTCAATTCTTGGTGGCTAACCGCTTGATTAAATATTTGAAATATTTCAAACCGATAAACGACGAATCTATTATTCCTTGTAATTCGTTAATTCGAGAGTTCATCGGCGGCAGCTGTTTCAAGCTTTAAATCATAACTAAAAAGAAGGGCTTTCTACCCTTCTTTTTTTGTTTGTTCGTATTTGCAGCATTTGGATGCGGGTTCGGAAAGAATGTTGCCGTGGATATCGAAGCGCGAGCCGTGGCACGGGCAGTCCCAAGTGTGCGTATCCGCATTCCATTTCAGTTCACCGTGCATGTGCGGGCACATACTGCCTATAACGTGCAAATTGTCGTCTTCATCGCGGTAAACTGCGCGTTTTTTACCGTTATACTTTACTATCGCACCCGTGCCCTTTGCTACGTCCGCCTCCGTCCTGGTGGTCAGTCGGAAGTAGCCCATAGTTATTTCTTTGATATTCGTTAACGCGTTTGAAACGAACGCGCCCATACTTCCTTTTACTTTGCGTTGGGGTGAGAACAGTTTTTCATACTCGTTTTCTTTACCCAAAACAAGGTCGCAAATTAGGTTTGCGCAAGTCATAGAGTTTGCCATTCCCCATTTATTGAAACCCGTTATTACGAAAACTCCGTCAGTGCCGTTGGCGTATAGACCCGCCATAGGCATACCGTCGAAGGTCATAACGTCCTCCGCGCTCCAACAGTGGGTAACGGTGTCCGCGCCGTAAAGCTTTTCGGCATACGCTTTCAGCGTCAGAAAATGCCCCAAGTCCTTAATTCTGCCCGTTCTGTGGTCACCGCCGCCGAAAAGGGTTCCACCCGTATACGGGCGTACCGAGATGCCGTCTTGCTTTTCTTCCAAAAACATTTCACCCGTCAGTCTCTTATTTATTGCAACGGTGTATGAAGTCGATTGCCGAAGCTTTAAAAAGTACGCGCCGTGGGAATTGATTATGGGGAAGTGCGTCGCCACCACTATCTTTTTTGCCTTGATTTTGCCCTTATCGGTCAACACGGTTTTGTTTTGCACGTCAACGTCAAGGGCGCGGGTGTGTTCGAAAATTTCAAACCTTACCGGCAAGGCGCAAAGGAATTTAAGCGGGTCGAACAAATACTGCCTTCTGCATTTAATCGCAGCAATTGCGTCAAAGTGAGAAAGTGCGCTCGTCCACTCACAAGCGGCGTCAATATCTTGCATAACGCTGAAAGTCCTTTTTAGGCGGGTTTCCGAGCTGCACGAAAAGATATAGCCGTTGGTTTCAGCCCAGCCGCACTCTATACAGAGCTTGTCTTTAAGTTCTTTAAAACCGCGCATACCGTCAACTTGTGCCTTATAGTAAGCCTTTGCCGTTTCCAAGCCGTAGTTATAATAAAGGTCGTAGTACACTCCGCCTTGGTTATAAGTGATTTTCGCCGTGGTTCTGCCCGTCGTGCCGCTGAACAGCTCGTCCGCCTCAATAAGAGTTACGAACTGCCCCGCCTCCGCAAGCTTAAATGCCGTAAGATAGCCGGCAATTCCTCCACCGATAACCACAACGTCCCGCTCTGCATCGCCGTCAAGTGCGGGATAATTTCTTTTTTCTGCCTTCCATACGCTTTCAAATTTCATAATTTTAATTATTGACTAAAAACGCGTTTTCAAACGGGGCAAAATGAGTTTACAAAATTGTCGAATTATGTTATATTTTGTCAACGATGAGGCGCATAGTTAACGTGAGAATACCCGTGCTAATCGCTTCTATGGTTGCACTTGGCATATTAACGGGTTATTTTATTTGTCACAATGAAATAAACTTACTTTGGCTGATTGCGGTTATACCTTTAACCGCAATTATTATTTTGTGCTCTTTATTACTGAAAAACAAAAAGCTGATGATTTTGACCATTATATTTGCCGTGGTTTTTACGGGCGGCGCCTTAAACAGCTACTACACTTTACAGAATTTCCGTGTTTGCGACGTTGACACCGACCAAATTTATCTTATTAGCGGAACCGTTAAAGAAAAAGGCTCTACCGCATACGGGGAATACGTTATCATAGATAACGTAACTGCATACGATGATAAGCTTAGCGGTAAGGTGCGCGTTTACCTTTCGGAAAAATACGGCGACTTTTGCGACGTGGGTTATACCGTGCAATTTTATACGCAGCTGAAATTCAACGACGCCTTCCCCTACGGTGAACTCAATTACTACGCAGAGGACAACGTAAAGTACACTTGTTCGAATTATTCCGAGCTGAAATCTACCTACCACTTCTCATTATCGGGAAGTATCCGTTCGCTTATCAAAAATACGTTTTACGAAAATATGAGTTACGATACCGCGTCCGTATGCTACGGTATGATGCTGGGCGACACGCAATACGTTGACAATGACGCGCTTGAAAACTTCCGTTACGGCGGCATAGCGCATATTTTTG
Source organism: uncultured Clostridia bacterium (assembly GCA_947176485.1). Lineage (GTDB taxonomy): Bacteria > Bacillota > Clostridia > Christensenellales > Borkfalkiaceae > Coproplasma. The sequence continues at coordinate 4,212 of CAMWQS010000094.1, forward strand.
CCGTATCCGGTCTACATATAGGGTTGGTATACGGCATACTTACTTTTATACTTAAAAAGTGTCACGCGAACAAATACGTGTCGGCGGTACTGCGCATACTTGCGATAATTTTTTATGCGTGGATTTGCGGGTTTTCCGTTTCTTCCGTGCGTGCGGTAATTATGTGCGCAATTAGCATTCTTACCAGGCTTTTTCACGTCAAAAGCGACGGGTTAAATAATCTGGGGCTTGCCGCCATATTAATAATGTTCGTGTCACCGCTAAGCCTGTTTTCCGTCGGATTTCAATTATCCGTATGCGGAATAGGCGGAATATTGTTATTTTCCAGCCTTATTAGGAGGGCGTTGAAAACAATAAAAATCCCGGACAAAGTCTCGTCGGGAGTAAGCGCTTCTTTCGGCGCGCAAGTCGGCACCTTCCCCATAATGCTCGCAAAATTCGGTTACGCAAGCGGAAGCGGCTTACTTTTGAATATTTTTGTTATACCCCTCGTTTCAATGCTCTTTACGGTGTTGTTTGCGGGCACTGTTTTATCTTTGGTTATTCCACCGGCGGCAAGCTTTATTATGCAATACTCCGCAATGCCGTTGGAAGCAGTGCTGTCGTTTCTGGTTTCTGCTAATTTTGAAAAGGCAATTATAAACAGCTTCGGTGCGGGAGTATTCGTGCCGCTATATTTCCTCGTAGCGATAGCGTTATCCGATAAGATAAATTTGAAAATACTTTCAAGAAGCGTATTTGCAACTTGCGGCGTTTCCGTTCTCGCCATATGCGTACTTGCACAAACGTACTTACCCGCAAACGGCTATAAAGTATCCGTTTCCTCTTACGATAACGACGGCAGCGTAATTATCAAATCTACCCAAGGAACCGTGCTTATTATGACTGAGGACGCGTCGCTTTCGCGGATAAAAAGCAAGCTGCATCGGGAATATGCAACCGATTTAGACGGCGTTATTATTCTCGGCGAAAACGACTGCGTTGAAGCGTACGATTTAAGTTTGAATTGTAAAGACGTTTACGTAAGTCCCCTCCTTATCCCCGTTCAACCGTATCAGACCGTTGAAGTGCATTATGAGCAATGCTTTCACTTCTGCGGCATCGAGTTTGAATATATTGACGGGCAAAGCGTTACGGCTTTGATTGACGGCGTAAGCGTGCTTGTAACCGCCGAGTCTACAACTATTCCTACAAGTTGTAATTTGGTTATTTCTTTTACAGGCAAATATTTCAACGAACTCAACCTAACACCCAACGGAACACGAATAACTAATACAAAAGCCTTTTACGATGCAAGCTACTACGGCAAAATAACTTTTTATATCAGAAACGGAAAAATCATTACTTAAACG
>CAMWQS010000095.1 GCA_947176485.1 uncultured Clostridia bacterium
GCGCAATGTTAGCGCCCAGAAAGATAGACGGCAACGATATTTATTTTTCTACGAATACTTCTTCAAGCAAAGTTAAGCAATTTGCGGCAACCGATAAGTCGTGCGTATATTTTTATAAAAAGGGCAGATTTAAATATCAGGGCTTATCCATAATCGGTGAAATGCAAATTTGTACAGACCAAGTCACCAAGGATATGATTTGGAAATTCGGCGATAGCCTTTTTTACAAGCAAGGCGTAACTGACCCAGACTATTGCGTTTTAAAGTTTACTTGTAAATCTGCCGAATATTATTGCGATTTCAAAATTGAAAAAATTGAATTATAACTCAAAAACGCTTGTAATTTATCGAGTTATAGTATAAAATTAACAAGCAACGCAGAGATGGCGGAGTGGTAAGCACTTCGTGCTTCGGTACGACGAACGCTGCGCGCCGCCCACTCTACAACTTAATAAAATAGACGCAGAGATGGCGGAGTGGTCGAACGCGCACGACTCGAAATCGTGTTACGGGCAACTGTACGGGGGTTCGAATCCCTCTCTCTGCGCCAAAAAGATTGCCCGTTGACAATTGTCAACGGGCAATCTTTTATTTATCAGAATAGCTTCAAATTTTTAAAGTCGAGTTTCCATTTGCCGTTTTCGTCTTTGACGAGCTTATCGTAGATAAACATTAAATAGCCAAGCACGACGAATACGATTACGAGGATAAGCACCCACAGAGCTACGCCGCCGTAGCCCAAATCGTTCACGTTAAGGAAAAAGTACGGATACGAAAAGTCAGTGCCTGCCGCCGCTTTGTAAATTGCGCCGTAAATCAATATGTAAACCACGTAAATAAGCGGCATAACCGTTGCCTTTAACGGGTCAAGAATTTTTACCGTTTTATGCTCGTCAAACAAGAACCAGTCAAGTATAAACAGAATGGGCGCCGCTACGTGATAGGTAAGGTTACCGAGCGCATTCCAGAATGATGGCGATGCTACGTCGCCAAGCAAGGACGCATATACGAGAAAGGTTACCAAAATCATAACGGTTGCACAGAATTTCAAAGTTTGGCAGCACTCGTTGTGCCCCTCCGTTTCCCCCGCCTTGACCCTTTTGACGGTTGCCGCGCACACCGCAACGCCTATGCCGAAGCATATATAGTTTGAAATGTTCGTATAGTATTGCCAGAAATTATTAGATATCGTGAAGTGGTCAGTGCCGTACGTTTGGGTAAAATAGCCCAGTGTAAGAACGCATGCAAGCCCCGATATTACGCAGAAAATAATTCTGTAAATCATCTGGGTGAATAATTTATTAATCATAAAAACTCCTTTTATTTAGCGAAGAACGCGACACCTATTGCGCCAGGTCCTATATGCGTGCCAATCGTGCTGCCTATAATCATTGAAGGCACGTGCGCGGTTTTACCCACCCATAATTTTTCGCTGTCCTTTAAATATTTTTGAAGATTTTCGTCCGAAAGCCCCGAATAAGCAAGCGTGTACGGCATATCGAAGTCGATACCGCCGCATTTATCAACGAGCTGCATTAAAAGATTGTTACCCTTTTTAGAGCCTATCGCCTTGCCGACGAGCTTCACTTCCCCGTCAACTATTGATATAACGGGTTTTATTGATAAAAGTTCGCCCGTGAAGGCAACTACCGAAGAAATTCTTCCGCCCTTTTTTAAATATTTTAAGGTATCCAATAGCGCAAGAAGCTGAATTTTATGCTTCTTTTCGTCAAGAAGCTTTACCGTTTCGTCTAACGACTTTCCCTCTTTAACGAGTTTAATAGCGTAATCAAGCAAAACTCTTTCACCCAAACTTGCGTTTAAGCTGTCAACAGCGCGCACCTTGCCGCCAAACTTTTCCGCCGCGTTTAACGCGCAAGTATAAGTGCCTGAAAGCTTTGACGATATGGTTATTGCAAGTACTTCACTGCCGTCTGCGGTGAGTTTAGCATACGCTTCCTCCCAACGAAATTCGTTTATCTGGCTGGTGGAAGGAAGTTCTTCACACAAGGGAAGCTTTTCAAAAAATTCGCGGTGAGTTATGTCTACACCGTCGTACAATTCTTCGTTATTTATTCTTATAGTAATGGGCAATAGGGTAACGCCCAGCGCTTCCGCCTCTGCTTGTTCCAAATCGCAAGCGGAATCAACTAAAATTTTAATCATTATCGTCAGACAGCTCCTTATAATAATTTTTAAGGTTTTCGGTTATTTGAGCAAGCGACTTATAGAAGAAAACCCTTTCTTCTTCGGAAAACTCCGCACTGCCGGCTTTTACGGCTTTATCGGACTTGCGAGTGATATAGTCAGCAACCTTTAACCCGTCTTCCGTAAGCGTTATTACAGAATTGTATTTCTTTACGTCGTATTTTACGTATCCGTTATCCAAAAGCTGACGAAGCGCACGGGAAATTGCCGCCTTGTCCTCGTATGTAAGGCGCATAAGCTCGCTTGCCGTCAAGCCCTCACGGTGTTCGTTCAGATAATACACGCACATTACGTGCACGCTTTTTAGCTTGTATTCTCGCATTTCGTACTGCTTTATGCGCTGGACGAGCCTATTCAACTTTAAAACGGATATAGTAAAATTTTCAAAAATCTTTTCCATAAACTTTCTGCCTTAAAATCGTTGATTTTTCAACAAGTCTATGTTACACTTAAATAGTTGAGTTTGTCAACTAAATTCGTTGATAAATCAACAAGTTTAATGAACGTGTTTTAAACTTAGGAGATTTACATGAAAACAGCTATTATCACTGACAGCAACAGCGGCATTACCCAAAGTGAGGCAAAAGAGCTTGGCATTTACGTAGTACCTATGCCCGTTCTTATCGACGGCGAGTTGTACTATGAGGATTTGACTTTAAGCCAAGAGCAGTTCTATGAAAAATTGAAATCCGACGCGAACGTCTCCACCTCCCAGCCCAACCCTTTGGACGTTGGCGAAATTTGGGCGAAGGCTTTGCAGGATAACGATGCGGTTATTTATATACCTATGTCAAGCGGACTTTCTGAAACTTGTCATACCCTTCAACACCACGCTGAAACCGAGGAACAGTTCAAGGGCAAGGTTTACGTAGTTGATAATCAAAGAATTTCAATTACTCAGCGTCAGAGCGTTATGGACGCACTTAAAATGGCCAACGAAGGCAAGGCTGCCGAAGAAATTTATAAGTATCTTATGGATACGAAGATGCAGTCAAGCATTTACATAATGGTTGATACGCTTAAATATCTTAAAAAAGGCGGTAGACTTACCCCCGCCGTTGCCGCGATAGGTACCCTTTTGAAGATAAAACCCGTTCTTCAAATTCAAGGTCTAAAGCTTGACCAGTATGCAAAGGTAAGAAAACTCGTCGACGCAAAAACGACAATGATTAACGCAATAAAGAAGGACTTTGATACGAGATTTAAAGACCTTGTTGCGGCGGGCAAAATGACGCTTTGCATCGCACATACCGAAAACCTTGAAGAAGCGAAAAAGTTTAAAGAAGAAATTCAAAGTGTATATCCGAACGTGGAGTTTACTTTTATCAACCCTCTTTCACTCAGCGTTTCGTGTCATATCGGCCCCGGCGCTTTGGCTGTGGCTTGCGCAATTAAATATTGATTTTAATAAAATTAAGTCCTCCGCAATCTGCGGAGGACTTTTTTACAGCAATGATTTAACTTGTACTTTTCTTGTAATATGCGAGCCGTTTTTTATCATACCTATAACGAAACAGCTCATCATGACGTAACACCATAGCAAAAAGATTATTAAAGCGGCTATTTTGCCGTACAGCCGTTCGGGGTTTGCAAAGCTTGTATAAACGCCGAAGCCGACCGCAAACACGAGCCACAGCACGGTTGTGAGCAGGCTACCCGTCAACACCTCGGAAATTTTCAGTTTATAGGGGCAAGCTACGAGGTTTAAAATTATTGCAACGACGAAAGCCAACGCCGTTATAAATATAAGCGAAATACTTTCCGAAACGAGCTCCGGAAGAAACGAATTTAAAAACCGCGTGCCGACGACGGAAATTGCCGCGGTTATTGCAACGAGCGTTATCGTTGCCGCTATCAATAAAAGTGAAACGAGCCTTAGCTTTAACCCCGCCTTTACTCTTTTACTTCCGTAAATAATCTCTCCGCTTCTTCTTAAATGATAAAAAAAGTTAGTTGAAGAATACAGCGTGGTTACTAAAAAGATTATTCCCGCACCGCTGACGGCGCTTTCAGCCGACTGCTTCATGTATCTAAGAACGGGGCTTACGCTTTCAAAAATCTCGTGCGAGAGAATTCGTTCAGCGTCCACGTTGCCGAAAACGAGCGTGAGCCATAGAGTAAACGGCGCAATTGACATTAAAAGAAAGTAAACGAGCGTTCCCGCTATAGTTGAAAATCTTTTATCGGAATAAAATTTTACCGTTGACGCAATCTTGTTTTTTATTGCGACGAGTATGGATACAACCTTTTCCATAATGCTATTGTTTGCAAAAATAATAAGAGTATCCCCGAAGGAATACCCTTAAAAAATCAAACCGCGTCAGTTCCAGCCGCAGTTATTGTTGTTTCCGCAAGAGTTGCAACCGCAACCGCTTCTGCCACCGTTACAGCCACAGCCGTTTCTGCCGTTATTGCAGCCGCAGCCGCTTCTACCGTTGTTACAGCCGCAACCGCAGCCGTTCGAGTTTGAAGACCTGAAACCGTTGCCACCGCTCCAACCGTTGCACCAGTTAAACCAGTTATCATCGTTGTTGGAACAGCCGCAACCGCTTCTGCCGTTGTTGCAGCCGCAGCCGCTTCTGTTATTGTTACAGCCGCAACCGTTGCGCGACGTGCCGAAAAGCAAGTTGAAAAGTACGTTACAACCGCAATTACAATTATTACACATTTGTATATAATTCCTTTTTCTTAAAGTCGGGGCAAAGGTTTCCCCCCTTGCCTATACTTCATAATATGAAAAGCGCGGGCGAAAAGTTTCACCCGCGCTTATATTAGCTTTACGAAAAATTATTTGCCGAAGTATCTCTTTAAAAGACCTGCAAAGCCTGCGCCGTGTCTTGCTTCGTCCTTAGCCATCTCGTGAACGGTGTCGTGGATAGCGTCGTAGCCGAGCTGTTTAGCGCGCTTAGCAATTGCAAGCTTGCCTTCGCAAGCACCCGCCTCAGCCGCTGCGCGGAGTTCAAGGTTCTTCTTGGTTGAAGGGGTTACTACTTCGCCAAGAAGCTCTGCAAACTTGGAAGCGTGTTCAGCTTCTTCGTAAGCGTAACGCTTGTACGCCTCGGCAACTTCGGGATAGCCCTCTCTTTCCGCAACTCTTGCCATAGCAAGGTACATACCAACCTCGGTGCATTCGCCCGCGAAGTTAGCGCGAAGTCCTTCCATAATTTCTTCTTCGTCAA
>CAMWQS010000096.1 GCA_947176485.1 uncultured Clostridia bacterium
TTACTGCTTATCTATTATATCCAAGATTTCGGCAATTCTGTCCAAATCGTCACGGGAATAATAGTCTATGTAGATACGGCCTTTCTTATCCGTACCGATAAGGCTGACCTTGGTTCTGAACGCGAAACGCATTCTTTCGACCAAATGTTTAAGCTCGATGGAGGCAAGTGCCTTCTTTTTCTTCTTTCTCTCTTCCAAAATTTCGGGCGGAATATTGTAGGCGCGCACCTTCTTTTCAAGCTCGCGCACGGAATACTGACTGCGGATAGCGTCGTGTGCGAAGTTAACTTGTTCTTCTGCGGGCAGGGGCACTATCGTCCTTGCGTGGCCCGCAGAAAGCTTGCCTTCCGCAACCAAAGAGATAACTTCGGGGCAGAGGTTCAAAAGCCTTAAAGTATTTGCTATCGCGGGGCGGGACTTGCCTATTCTTTCGGCAAGCTCGTCTTGAGTGAGCTTATAGTCGACCATAAGCTGTTTCATAGCCGTTGCCGCTTCTATGGGGTTTAAGTCCTCCCTTTGCAAGTTTTCGATAAGGGAAATTTCCTTGATTTCTCTCGGCGAATACTTGCGGACGACTACGGGGATAGTGGGTCTTCCGGCAAGCTTACATGCACGGAAACGCCTTTCACCCGCGATAATCATATACGTGCCGTCGTCGTTGTCGTTTACGACGATGGGCATAATCACGCCGTGTTTTTTGATTGAATCGGCAAGCTCTCTTAACGCCTGCTCGTCAAAGTTTTTACGGGGCTGATTGGGGTTAGGCGATATCTTGTCTATCGCCATTTCCTCGGCGTTCTTCCTCTCCTCGTCAGTATAATCGAACACGCTTCTGTGCTGCTCGAATGCGTTCTCGTACGCCGCCTCGGTTTCGCCGAATAAGGCGTCCAAACCCTTTCCTAAACCTTTTGCCATATTTCACCTCTAAAATTTTTCCGTACCGCCCTTATATTCTCTCGCTACGGGCGGCTCAATATAAATTGTTCGTAAAATTACTTATCTTTGTTTTGAAAGAAATTCTTCCGTCAACGCCTTGTACGCCCTCGCACCCGCGCATTTGGGGTCGTGCATAAGGATGGGCACGCCGTGGCTGGGTGCCTCGGCAAGCCTTACGTTGCGGGGGATAATGATTTCAAACAGCTTGGTTTTGAAGAACTTCTTTATCTCCGCCGTAATCTGCTTTGAAATTAACGCCCTGCCGTCGTACATGGTTATTACGACACCCTCTATCTGCAAATGAGGGTTTAAGTGCTGCTTTACCATTGCAATGGTGTTCATCAGCTGGCTTACGCCCTCTAAGGCGTAGTATTCCGACTGCATCGGAATTAGTATCGAATCGGAAGCGACCCACGCGCTTACCGTCAAAAGGCCCAACGAAGGCGGACAGTCTATAAATATGTAATCGTAGTCGTCGCGCACCTTATCAAGTGCATTTTTCAGTATGCGCTCCCTACTTTTTTTATAAACGAGGTCCACTTCCGCACCCGTCAGGTCGACGTTGGCGGGCAGTATGTCAAGTAGCTTTACTTGCGTAGGCAAGATATTTGCCGCAACGGAGTCGTCCTCGATAAGCACGTTGTACACGGACTTTTTCAAAGCACTTTTAGAAAAGCCCAAGCCCGTAGTCGCGTTGCCCTGCGAGTCCAAGTCCACAAGCAAAACTCTCTTGCCCATATCCGCACAGTAAGCCGCCATGTTAATCGCCGTCGTAGTTTTGCCTACGCCGCCTTTCTTGTTAGTTAACGAAATTATTTTACCCATATTACTCAACTCTCTCTTCTAAAACGTAGTATCTTCAAACCCGCATTTTGTCGAATTAGCGCAGGTTTCACGGGAAACACGGTTAAAAACGTATTCTCTTTTCGCCGTCGTCGCCACCGTTATCGTCGCCGTCATCGTCCGAAGGCTTTTCTTCCGTAACGCTTTCAAACTTTTTGAAATGGCTTTCCGAACGGCTACCTTCCTGTTCGTCCATATACTTCATAACCTCGGAATAGGACTTGCCCTCCAAAAGCATATCCACTTCTTCGGTGTAGATGGTTTCGCGTTCGATAAGAACCCTTGCCATATTGTCGAGAATTGAACGGTTTTCGCTTAAAAGCTTTCTTGCACGCTCGTGCTGGACGGAAATAATATCACGCACTTCGTCGTCTATCATTTTTGCCGTTTCTTCGGAATAGGAGTTATGGGTTGCCATATCTCTGCCGATGAACATAGGCTGTGAATCGTCACTGTAGCATATAAGCCCGAGCTTGTCGCTCATGCCGAGCTCCGTTACCATTGCGCGTGCCATTTTCGTGGCAACTTTGATATCGTTCGACGCACCCGAAGAAATGTCTTTTATAACCAATTCTTCGGCAACGCGTCCGCCAAGCGTCATACAGATATCGTCAACCATATAATTTTTAGAGTAGTACGCTCGGTCGCTTTCGGGCCTCATCATGGTGAAGCCGCCGGCGTTGCCGCGGGGGATAATGGTTACCTCGTGAACGGGGTCGCAGTTAGAACAAAGCTTTGCAAGAATGCAGTGGCCCGATTCGTGGAAGGCCGTAAGCCTTTTATCTTGTTCGGTAATAACCTTACTCTTTTTCGCGGGCCCCATTGCAACCTTATCGAAGGCTTCGTAAAGCTCGGCGTTGCCGATAAACTTCTTGTTAGCACGGGCTGCAAGAATTGCCGCCTCGTTCAAAAGGTTTGCAAGGTCCGCACCGGAGAACCCGGCACTTAGGCGGGCAACGTTTTTAAGGTTTACGTCGGGTGCAAGCGGTTTGTTGCGGGCGTGAACCTTCAAAATCTGCTCCCTTCCCTTTACGTCGGGAAGGTTGACGTAAACTTGTCTGTCGAAACGGCCGGGACGCATCAGTGCGGGGTCGAGAATGTCCGCACGGTTGGTCGCCGCCATAACTATTACGCCTTCGTTCGATTCGAAGCCGTCCATCTGAACGAGAATTTGGTTTAAAGTCTGCTCTCTTTCGTCGTTGCCGCCGCCGAGACCCGCACCGCGGTGTCTGCCGACAGCGTCGATTTCGTCGACGAAGATTATACAAGGCTGGTTCTTCTTAGCCATATCAAATAGGTCACGCACACGCGACGCACCTACGCCGACGTACATTTCAACGAAATCGGAACCGGACACCGAGAAGAACGGAACACCCGCCTCACCGGCAACTGCCTTAGCAAAAAGGGTTTTACCCGTTCCGGGAGGCCCCACTAAAAGCACGCCCTTAGGGATACGCGCCCCTAAATCGGAGAACTTTTTGGGCTGGCGCAAGAACTCTACTATTTCTGCAAGCTCGACTTTTTCTTCTTCGGCACCCGCAACGTCTGTAAAGCGAACCTTAATATTCGTGGTTACGCGTGCTTTGGTTTTGGCGAAGCTCATCATCTTGCCGCCACCGCCCATTGAGGAGCGGATAATAAGGAAGAACACCACGCATACAATAACTATTGAAAGAACTGAGAACGCCGTTGATACCCAGCTGCCCGCGTTGGGATTAGCCATATCAACTTCTACTCCAAACGATTTAATCTGGTCCCAACCCTCTGCGCCATACTGTGAAGGGCCGTAGCAGAAGTAGGACAATACCATTTTATCGTTCTTTTCGCTGTACGTGTAGCCTTTATATTCGTAAGAATTGAGCTCTACCTTCCATATTACTATTAAAGGGGTCTCTTTTTCGTCGTCGGTAACGATTTTGCCGTCAACAACCTTATAGCCTTCAAGGATAATATAGCTGCCGTCTTCATTTTTATTGATGGCGCTAACGATTTTCTTTGCGCCATCAACATCAACTTCGTTAGGCGCATACCTTACACCGTTAGGATTGTACTTGCCGTCTTTATCTTCTTTAAAGTACTGCGCATTCTCCATATAAGATATAAATTGCGTCGTCGTTTTCTTGGCTGCGCCACCGTTCAAAGTAGTCGTCAGTATAATCGCAATGGCGGCAACAATAAGAACGAGTATGATAGCCCCGAATATAAGTCTGCCTTTTTTACTCAAAATAAAACTCCTTATTATGAAACTTAATATATTATAACAGATATACCATGCAGTTTGCAAGCATTTGCTTTAAAAAAGTTGGATATATCACTTAAATTTTACCGGTTTTTCACACTTCCTAATTCATAAAAAATAATGCAATTTTTGTCGAAAATCACCTAAATTTTGCTTGCGCTGTGGTGTTTTTTGCAATAAAAAATGTTTCATGTGGAACATTCAACCAAATTTTTTGACGTTTTTTCTGTTTCACGTGGAACATACCCCGCACAATTTTTTGGGATTGTGGATAAATCGCTGCAAAATGTGGATTTTTTGCTTGTTTTTGCTAAAATCGGTAATTTTTATGTGGATAATTATCCGAAGTTTTTCTCAAAATTTTCGGGTAATCCCCTTATATAGGTTAATTTGTGCAATTTTTGTGGATAAAATACAGATATTATGCTTTTTACACCTATTTTAGACTGCTTTGCGCTGTGGATTTTGTGGAAAAAATCAGGTTTTCAGCCTTTCTGAGCGATTTTTTTTAAAACCTATAAGAAATTTGATGGATTTTTTAGGGTAAAAATTATAAATTTTCCTGTCTTTGTCAATAATTTACACGTTAAAGCAATAAACAGAATACTTTAGTGAAGGAAATATAATGGAATATTCGTTCAATTTGTACAATGCCCTTGCTCCGCAAGGTATTTGCCTTACTTTGAGGAAAATGCTTTCAAAATTTTCTAAGACCCCGACGGTTCTTTGTATCGGAAGTGATTTGTCGGTCGGTGACAGCCTTGGACCGGTTACCGGCACGATGCTTAAGGAACAGCTTTCGGGGTTGAATTGCTACGTTTACGGGACGCTGGCTAAGCCGATAACGGCGCATGAGGTGAAATATATGAATGAATTCTTACGCGCCACCCATCCGGACAGTCCAATAATAGCAATTGACGCTGCTGTGGGCATTGCCGGAGATATAGGACTTATCAAGCTTTCACCGGGCGGAATTAAACCCGGCAGCGGAGCCAACAAGAAGCTTGCAACGGTCGGCGATGCTTCAATTATGGGAATCGTTGCGGAAAAGTCAATGTTTAACTATTCTCTTTTTTCGGCAACCCGCTTAAATATTATATACAAAATGGCGGCAATTATTGCCGACGGTGTTTCTTCTTATATAATCGAAAACCTGCAGAAGGGAAGCTGGGGGAACGAAGTAAATATTTACGATAAAAAATCCGTCTGATTTTTTATATAAAAAGAAGGGGCGCAAGATGATTTAACAT
>CAMWQS010000097.1 GCA_947176485.1 uncultured Clostridia bacterium
ATGTTATGTTATACTTAACTTTAATGACTGATTTTCAAGCTCTTAAAAATTTAATCAATCCTAAAAAAGAACCAACCAAAGATTATTTTTTAGATTTGCTTGACGCCGACAAACAGCTCTCGTACGAGAGCGCTCACGTTCGGGCGGTTATGACCATGCTCCGCGTTTTGTTCCTTGCAAAGCTCAAAGCAAAGCTTTCTGCCGCCCGCGAGGAGAAGGAAAGCCTTACGAATCAAGAAGGTTATAACGCCGAGGCTTACCGCCGAGTGTTGGAGCTTAACGCCGAAATCGCAAGGCTTAAAGCGAAGATGCAAGAGTACAAGCCCTTCTTCGAGGAGCCTTATTTCGCCCGTATGGATTTGACGGACGATAAAGAGGGGTACAACAGCTATTATATCGGCAAGCACGGCAACGAAAAGCTTGAAATTTTAGATTGGCGCGCACCGCTTGCGCAAAAATATTACCAGAAAAGCCGCACTGCTTTTTCCATAAACGATTATAACTACAAGCTTATTTTGCGCCGCGCCATAAAGACTGGCAACGGAAAAGTTATAGATTTTAAAAACGAATATCTTTCCCTTTCGGATTACCTTACTAAGGAAGAAATAGGGGGCAGGGACGAGGCACTGATTTTCGATCCCTTCTTAAAAGATATTTTAAAGGGCAGAAAGGAAAAGAACGAGATAACGGACATAATTCAAACCATTCAGGAAAAGCAGTTTGAAATTATCACCTTGCCCGAAAACGACGAGTTCGTTTTGCAGGGCGTCGCTGGTAGCGGCAAAACGATGATACTTTTACACCGCCTTTCCTACATTATGTACAACAACGAAAGCGTGCGCCCCACCGACGTAATGGTGGTAACGCCCTCCGATTCGTTCAACGCCTTTATTGACGAGCTGTCCGCCGTTTTGGAGCTTGAAAAGGTGAAAACCAGCACGATAGACGGTTACTTTTTAAAGCTTTTAAAGAGCGTCGGCGCAGACTTAAAGGGCAAAATCAACTTCAACCAAGAGCTTAACATCGATTATTTAAAGTATATCTATTCGCCCGCGTTCGAGGCCGATTTGGATAAAAAGCTTGCAAAGGTGTTCGACGGGGTCTACGGGCTTTTCGCCTCGGACGACTGCAAAGAGGTATCCGAAGAAGTTGCCTTGTCTTGTAGCGGGCAAATCGAGGAGTACGAAAAAATCAAGAACGCGTCGGTAAGGATACGCCGCTGCGTTTTGGGCGAAATAAAGGAAAAGAAGGACGGCGGGCTGTACTACACCAAGCAGTTCAGATATATGTTCAACTGTGTTCTGGACGTGCAAGAGTTTTTGTATTTGGTAAAATCAGACGACAGAATGAAGGGCTACGCCTACTTTTACAGGCAGTTTTTATCCTTCTATAAGTCAATAAAATTTATCCGCAGATACTCGCAGAAAATCTGCCTTACCGCGCTTGAAGACTTACACTCGCTTGAAGGGGCGGTTGATAAAGAAATTGCCGATTTAAAGCGCTATAAGATAAAAACGGCGGAGGGGGAACAGCTTACTTATTCCGAAGGAATTTTGAAGCGCGAACAGCTGAAAAACGAGATTGGTGCCGTAATATGTGCCGTTGAACGCATTTTGAACGGTTTTTCCACCACGCACGATTTCGCCGACGTACTAAGAAGTGAAAGCTATTTGGTAGCGATAGGCAAGTGTGAAAATACCGTCGATATTTTACGGTTTTTCTATAAAGAAACGGTTAAAAAAGCAAAGACGAAGTACGGGGTCGAAGCAAAGCCTTTATCTAAAAGCGACTTGTTTGCACTTTGTTTTATCTTGGTCAAGCTCGGTTTTAACCTCTCGCCCAAGTACTCCTTCGTGTTCGTTGACGAGGCGCAAGACATTTCACCTGCCGAATACAAGGTCTTAAAGGCGGTAAACGACCGCGCCACTTTTAATATTTTCGGTGATTTAAAGCAAAATATCACGGGTTTCCGCGGCATAAAGGACTGGGCGGAGCTCGGTTTTAAAACTTACAGCCTGAGCTTAAACTACCGCAACACCACGCAAATAGTGGATTACGTTTCAAAAAAGCTGGGTATAGAGATGCACTCTATAGGCTTCGACGCGCAGGAGATTGAGGTAATTCCCGCCCGCTCGACTACTTCGTGGCTTTCGGGCAAAAACGGGCTTAAAGCCGTCATATGTGGGGGGCAATCGCTTGAAAAGTACTCAAGAAAGAGCTATAACCGCATAGGTGAAACGGGCAAGCTTTCAAAAACAAAGATTAACGTTATGACCGTTTACGAAAGCAAAGGGCTTGAATTTACCGCCGTTGCCGTTGCCGACGGCGATATGACCGATAACGAAAAGTATATTGCGTACACCCGTGCGTTAAAAGAGCTTGCAATTATAAAAGATTAAATCGTTTAAGAGTAAGTTAAAGGGCAATAATTATAAAAGCCGCTTGCCACTTTTTACCAACAGTGGTATAATGTAGAAAAATGACTAAACGACACGAAAAAATGCGGAAAGTGAGGCATATATGGCTACCAAACCTAAAACACCCGTAGACGTTTTTGAAATCGAAGGCGAAATATTAAACTCCGTAAGCTACGCAACCTACTACTCGAGGTTGCCGCTTTTCACGTCCTTTAAAATTTTCAACCGCGACACCGAGAACGCGTCCGATATTACGGTTAAGGTTAAAGGCTCGACTCCGCTTATAATTCCTACGGAAATGTACGTAGAGGAAATTCCCCACGAAAGCAGCGTGGAGGTAATTCCGCAAAACGTGCTTAACCCCAAGTACCTTGCCGAAATTGATAAGCCCGAGGTTTGTACCGTTCAAGTCGAACTTACTTGCGGCAAAGCCCTCGTTTGCTCGCTTAACGCCGAGGTGCAAGCCCTTCCCATAAACTGCTGGTGCGGGCTTACGGGCAATGCGGAAACGCTTGCCTCTTTCGTACGCCCCAAAATTGCCGACTGCCAGAAGATTTTGGCAGAGGCGGGTTTACAGCTTAAAACCTGGGGCTATTCTTCTGAATTTTCGGGTTATTCCGGCACGGACAAAAACGGGGTAAGGAACGCCGTCGCATCGGTGTTTTCGGCTATCCGTCGCCTAAATATCGACAGAAAAGACGGCGGCGACTTATCCGGTATCACTTTCGTGGGCGATTCTACCGAGGTAGTAAAAAACAAATTTGCCACCCCGTTAGAGCTTGCTATTTTTGCCGCAAGCTGCTTTGAAGCGACCAAGCTGAACCCCGTCTTAATTATCGGTAAATCAAGCATATGTGCGGGTGTATGGCTGTATGAAAGCTGTTTTTCCTCTGCAACCGAGGACGATATGCAGCTACTCGAAAAGTATATTACCGAGGGCGTAAACAACCTTACGCTTTTCGATATCGAAGATTTATTCGCCCACAGAAACGCAAGCTACACCACGAGTGAAGCGCACGCCCGCGAAAGGCTGCAAAAGGGTGAAATGACCTGCCTGGATATAAAGCGTTGCAGAATAGGCGGACTTTTCCCGATGCCCTTAAAAGTAAAGACGGCGCACGGCTACGAGCTTTTAGCCGACAGGCAGCTTTCGTTTGACGAAAAGCCGTCGGAGTTTATCGACGCGGGTAAATACGAATACGACAAGACCGTTTCCAAAGAGGCGAACTGGCAACGCCGACTTTTAGATTTATCATTAAAGAACAACCTTTTGAATTTCCGCTACACGCGGGACAGCTTGCACCTTCTTTGTGCCGACCTTGCGTTTTTCTGCGAAAAAATCGACCAAAAGGGCAAATTCACCTTACTTTCAAACACCACGCCCATTCCGAACGCCGTTTACTTCGGTGAGAATAAAACCGTCAAAAATATGGCGGAGCTTATCGAAATAGAGATGAAGGGCGGGAAAATACGCGCTATTGCCTCCCCAGACGGGCTGATCGAAACGGCGACCACCCTTATAAGGAAGTCCCGTGCGGCAGAGGAGGAAACGGGCGCAAAGACCTTGTATCTTGCCTTCGGCTTTTTAAAGTGGAAAAGCGAGGGCGACAGAGAGGACAAATACGCCCCCATAGCCCTATTGCCCGTAACCTTAAAGAGAATGAAAACCCAAGGCGTTGCACTTGAGGCGGGCGAGGAATACGAGGTAAACACTACCCTTTTGGAGTTTTTGAAGCAAAGCTTCGGCATAGATATCCGCGGGGTAGAGGGCAAGGGGCTTTCACCTAAGGAAATTATTGCGGTTTTCCGTGCGAAAACGGCTAATATGAAGGGATGGATGGTCTACGACGACGTTTACCTTTCGCAGTTCACCTTTGCCAGATACGCCATGTGGGCGGACGTAAAAAATAATATTAAAAGCTTCTCTAAAAACCCGCTTATCGCATCGCTGATGACGAACACGAACAAGCTTGGCGAAAACAAGCTCGTCGGCGTTTCGGAGGACGACGCCGACCCTTGTGCAATTTTAACGCCGCTACCTTGCGACAGTGCCCAGTACTCCGCCGTTGCGGAATCCGCAAAGGGCACGACCTTCGTCCTTCACGGCCCTCCCGGTACGGGCAAGAGCCAGACCATAACCAACATTATTGCAAACGCCGTGGATAAGGGCAAGCGGGTTTTATTCGTTGCCGAAAAGCAAGCCGCTTTGCAAGTGGTTAAAAAGCGACTTTGCGATATAGGCATCGGCGATTTCTGCCTTGAGCTGCATTCGGGCAAAACCACCGACAAAGCCGAAATTATAAGAAACATCGAAACGACTTTACTTTTAAAGTCGGAGGCAGACGCCGACAAGTTTTCCGACGCGAGTGCGAGGATAAAGGAAACGCGTGACACCTTGCGCGCACCTTTGGATGCGTTGCACAAGAAAAGGCGGCTTGGGCTCAGCGTGTACGAGGGGATAGTTTATTATCTTCAGAATAAGTCCGCGCCCGAGCTTATGAACATCGAAACCACCTTCTACGACTCGCTTACCAAGCAGAAGCTGGAAGACTATGAAAATATGCTTTCTACGGCGCAGGCGGCGGCCAAAGAGTGTGGCGGCGTGTACCGTTCTCCCTTCGCCGAAGTGCGGCTAACCGAGTGCGACGAAAATACGAAACGTGCCGTAGTATGTGCCGCCGAAGTGCTTTTGGCGGAGATTAAGCACCTTAAAAATTACCTCGGACTTTTCCTTGATA
>CAMWQS010000098.1 GCA_947176485.1 uncultured Clostridia bacterium
AGTATAACTACCCGTGCCTGTTGGTACTGGGCTGCTTTGACGGTTTGCATCTCGGACATTCGGAGCTCTTGAAAAAGGCGAAACTTCAAGCCAAAATTAACGGGCTTGATTTAGGCGTCATGATGTTCACGAACGGTAAAGAGGGCAAGGACGGTAAGCAGCTGTACACCTTCGAAGAAAGGTTAAAATTCCTTGAAAGTTTCAACGTTAAGTTTGTTCTTAAAATCGACTATACTGACGAATTCAAGAAAATCAAACCCATTGAATTCCTCAATTTCCTTGAAGAAAAGCTGAACGTCAAAGCTTATATGAGCGGTAAGGACTTCCGTTTCGGCGAGGGTGCAAAGGGCAAGGTTTCCACCTTGAAGTCTTTTGCCGAGGACGAGGAAAACGGTGTTTGGTTTATGCCCATCAAGGACTTTACTATTGACAACGAAAAGGTCAGCACCTCACACATAAAAGCACTTTTGGACGAAGGCAACGTCAAAAAGGCGGGCGAGCTTCTCGGCAGAAATTACGCTATCTGCGGCACGGTAATTCACGGCGCGGATAGGGGCGCGAAGGTCGTCGGCTTCCCTACTATGAATATTGCCTACCCAGTAAACAAACACGAAGTTAAAGAAGGTGTTTATACGGTCAAGTGTGCAATCGGTGAACACGTTTATTACGGCATAGCAAATTACGGCGGCCGTCCCACCTTTGATGAAGTAGATAATCTTTTCGAGGTTTATCTTGACGGCTTCGAAGAAACTTATTACGGCGAAATTATCACCGTCGAGTTCTTAAATTATATTAGAGAAATTCAAAAGTTTGACAGTGCGGAAAGCTTAAACGCACAGCTTACCGAAGATATTCTTCACGCAAAAGAAGCGGCGGAAATAGCCGCAGCACAAGCGGCAGCTGCACCCGTTGCACCTACGGCTGCACCAGCACCAGCTCCCGCACCCGTTGCGGAGCAAACTCCCACAGCAACCGAAGCAGTTACCGAGGCGGTTAAGCCTTCGGAAGAACCCAAAGCTGAAGACACGGACGAAAAAGATACTGAACCGACGGACGAGGCGGTAAGTGATTAAATTCGGTCCCAGCGGCAACTGCGAGAAGTTTTACGCCGCAGGCTATAAACACAGCGAACAGTCGGCTAAGTTCGTAAAGGATATGGGGCTTGACTGTTTCGAGTATTCCTTCGGCAAGGGCGTTATGCTGTCAGAGGGTAAAGCCGTAAGCATAGGCGCGGCTTTCAAAGAGCAAGGTATTGAAATAAGCGCACACGCGCCTTACTTTATCAACTTTGCAAACCCCGAGGACGAGGCGGCGCAAAAATCCTACGGCTACGTTTTGCAAAGCGCCAAGTTTATTAAGCTTATGGGCGGAGAAAGGGTGGTATTTCACCCCGCGGCACAAGGCAAAGCTACCCGTGAAGAAGCTGTTAACCGCACTTCCGATAGGCTGAAGGTTCTTCGCGACTATATCTATTTGAACGGCTACGAAGATTTGATGTTCTGCCCCGAAACTATGGGCAAGCTTGCACAGATAGGCACGCTTGAAGAAATAGTTAATTTCTGCAAAATAGATAAATGTTTTACGCCAGCAATTGATTTCGGACATATCAACGCCCGCGAGCAAGGCAGCTTAAAGACCGTTGCGGATTACAAATCACGCCTTGAATATATGATTTCGGAGCTCGGCTTTGATAGGGCGAAAAACTTCCACGTTCATTTTTCAAAGATTATGTACGGCGGCAAAGGGGAGATAAAGCACTTAACTTTCGAAGATACCGAGTACGGACCCGAGTTCGAGCCGCTCGCCGTCGCTTTAAAGGAATTGAAGTTGGAGCCGTATATCGTAAGCGAAAGTGCCGGCACGCAAGCCGACGACGCACTCACGATGAAACGGATTTACAACAATATTTAGCTTAAAGTTGACACACGCGTATATTTTTGGTAAAATATCGGTATGAAAGTAACCAATGCACAAAAAATTTTCAACGCTGTCGGCGCGCAAGCGGTATTGACCGAGCAAGCCGATTTAAGACAGTATCTGACGGGAATTTCTACCACGTTCGGGTACGTATTAAGCGATAAAAACGGCAATACTTTCTATACGGATTCCCGCTATTTAGAGGCTGCATCAGCCGCGCTTGACGGCACGGATATTAAAGTAAAACAGTTTCAAAGCCCGCTTGCAAACCTTTTAAAGGGCTATAAAGAGGTAGCCGTTCCATTATCAAGGACAAGCTATCCCGAGTATAAGCGCCTTGAAGATTTGGGTTTGAAAATAGTCGACAGTGAAAAAGCGTTTACCGACGCTATGTCAATAAAACAGCAGTACGAGCTTGATTTAATCAAAAAAGCTTGCGATGTAACGGACGACGCCTTCATTGCCCTTCTCGGCAGGATAAAGGAGGGTATGAGCGAGAACGAGGTCGCGGCAGAGCTTGAGTACCTTATGCGCAAATACGGCGCAAGCGGAACGAGTTTTGACACGATAGTTGCCTTCGGCAAAAATTCAAGCGTTCCCCATCACGAAACGGGTGAAACGAAGCTCAAATACGGCGATATTATCTTAATCGATTTCGGCTGTAAGGTCGGCGGATACTGTTCGGACTGCTCGCGCACTTTCCTTTTCGGCAGCGATAATAAACACGGCGACTTTATAAAAGCTTACGATCACGTTTTAAAAGCACATATGCTTGTAAAAGAGCAGGCTACGGACGGCATGACGGGGCGTGAAGCCGACGCTGTTGCGCGTAATTATCTTAAAAAATACGGTTTGGACAAGTATTTTACTCATTCTTTGGGTCACGGGATAGGCGTAAACATACACGAATATCCTTATCTTTCACCTAAAGGTGAAAACATTCTTAAAAACGGTATGGTCTTTTCGGACGAACCCGGCGTTTACTTCGAGGGCGACTTCGGAATAAGAATCGAGGACACCGTAACCTTAAAAGACGGTAAAGTTATAAGTCTTACAAATTCAAATAAAAATCTAACAGTAATATAAAGGGAGTTAAATTATGGCATCAATTTTAGCAGGCGACATCAGAAAGGGTTCCACTTTCGAGTACAACGGTAAGGGCGTTTACACCGTAACCGAGTTCCAGCACGTAAAACCCGGTAAGGGCGCAGCTTTCGTAAGGGCTACGATTAAAAACGTCGTTACGGGACAAGTTCTCTCGGACATTACCTTCAACCCCACCGCAAAGCTTGAAACCGCGCAGGTTGAAACGAGAAAGATGTCCTATTCGTATACGGACGGTGAGTTTTACTATTTCATGGACCCCGACACCTTTGATATGATTACCTTGAACCTTTCTCAAGTTGAGGACGCGCTCAAATATATCAAAGAGAACGACATGGTCACCGTTAAATCTTTGAACGGAAACGCATTCTCAGTTGAACCCGAAAACTTCGTTGAACTTAAAATTACTGAGTGCGAGCCCGGCGTTAAGGGTAACACTGCAACCAACGCAATGAAGAACGCGGTAGTTGAAACTGGCGCAACCGTGCAAGTTCCTATGTTCGTAGAAGAAGGCGAAACCATAAGAATCGATACCCGCACGGGCGAGTATATGTCAAGAGTAGGAAAATAATGCGTGCCGTAATTCAGCGTGTTAAAAAGACCACGCTGTCCGTTGACGGTAAATTAATTTCCGAAATTCCGTTCGGGCTTGCCGTTTACCTTGGCGTAAAGGTAGGCGATACCGAAAAAAACGCGCAAGCTATGGCTAAAAAAATAGCCGCACTGCGCATTTTTGAGGACGAGAACGGCAAAATGAATTTATCCGTAAAAGAAGTAGGCGGTGAAATCTTGCTGATTTCCCAGTTTACTCTTTTAGGCGATTGCTCCCACGGCAACCGTCCCAGTTTTATTGAGGCTGAACGCCCCGAAAAGGCAAATCCTCTTTACGAGTACACCGCCGCACTTTTGCGTGAAAGCGGCGTTACGGTAAAGCAAGGCGTGTTCGGCGCGGATATGAAAATCCAGCAATACAACGACGGTCCGGTAACTATTATTTACGAAACTTAAAAAATTTAGGGCGAAAATATTCGCCCTATTAATCTATAAAAATGAATTTTTTCAAACATCTTAAAACGGTAACGCGCCACCGCCGTGAGGTAAGAAAGTTGTGCTTTAAGTGCGGACTTATCCGCCAGGGACTTATGCACGACTTATCAAAATTCAGCCGTGCGGAATTTAAAGCGGGCGTAAAATATTATCAAGGTAACCGCAGCCCTCAAGCAAAGGAAAGGGAAGTCGTCGGTTATTCTGCCGCGTGGTTGCATCACAAGGGGAAGAATAAGCACCACTTCGAGTATTGGACGGACAACGGCAAGGGCGGCAGCGTCTGCCCCGTTGAAATGCCGCCAAAGTACTTTGCGGAAATGATTTGCGATAGAATTGCTGCAAGCAAAATCTACAAGGGCAAGGACTATAACGATGCGTGTCCGCTGGAATATTTTCTTTTCCGCAAAGATATTATCACTATGCATCCTAACACTTCGGCAAGGCTGGAATATTTTTTAACTAAGCTTAGGGATGAGGGCGAGGAAGAAACCTTAAAAGAGCTTAAAAAATTCGTCAAAGAAAATAAGAAAAAGTAAATAAGAGCCGTGCAGCAGTTGCTGCACGGCTTTAAAATTACTTCGTTCTTGCAATATGCACGTTGTCGTCTTTGCGGTTTCTAAGCTCCTTTACGGGGTGTTCCTTGTCTTGATAGCGGTAGTCTTGCCCAAGCCTTTCAATTGCTTTCTTAATAACGAGGTGAGAGGGTGTCTTTTCGGGGTCGGACATAAAGCTTTGATAGTCGAAATATCTGTGCTCGTCGGGTAATTTTTTAACTTCCTTATAAGTGTCAACCTTAACCGTGTTATCGGCGGTAAGGTTAATGGTTTCGGCAAGCACCTTTCTCACGTATTCCTTGTTTCCGCCAAGCTTCAAAAGCTGAGGGAACTCACCCGTGCCGCACACGCTTTCAAAAGTTTTGTTTTCATACTTCTTCAAAAGCTTTGCCGCAGTCTTTAAGTGAGAAACTTCCATCTTGAAGTGTTCCGCCCAAATCTTCTTTATATA
>CAMWQS010000099.1 GCA_947176485.1 uncultured Clostridia bacterium
CTTCATCATCCTCGTCATCTTCATCGTCCTCGTCGTACTCGTCGTCTTCCAAATCAGACAATGAGTCAACTTCGTCGTCAAAGAAATCTTCTTCGTCGTTGAATTCTTCCTCTTCCTCGGCGAATTCTTCCTCGATTTCTTCCTGCAAATCTTCGTCAACGGTCAAGTCTCCGTCGTCTTCTTCAAGGTAGTTCTTCCACTCCTCGTCGCTGTCGAGGTCGACGTCTTCCTCGTCCTCGTACTCTTGCTGACCTTTGCAGGCGTCGCACATCTTATCGCCCAGGCGGATACGGTTTATGCCGCAAACGGGACAAAGCTCGGTCTGTTCGAGTTCTGCGTCAACTTCCTCGAAGTCTTCGTCGTCAAGGTCTGCAAATTGAAGCTTGTTGCCCTTCATCTCTGCAATGCAGACGTCGCAGTACTCTTG
The DNA here is from genome assembly GCA_947176485.1 of uncultured Clostridia bacterium. Lineage (GTDB taxonomy): Bacteria > Bacillota > Clostridia > Christensenellales > Borkfalkiaceae > Coproplasma. The sequence goes on from CAMWQS010000099.1 coordinate 428, forward strand.
CTTTTCCTCGTCAATATAATTGAGTTCACATCTCGGACATTTAACGTATTTTACCATAAATATCTCCGTACGGGGAAAACCCGATATTATCTTCTATATTAAGTGCTAACATTATATTAATATTTATCTTTTTTGTAAACTGTTTTTTTATTCTTTTTTTTATGTTTTTTTTGTGTTTTGACGAAAAATTTGTCCCCAAGGGAAATTCCCCGGGGACAAATCGATTTATATCAATATTTAATTATTCGTTATCGGCGTACACGTCAACGCTCTTGTCGTCGGTGGTGTCAACCTTAATTCTCTTTCTGCCTTGCTCGGGCTGCTTTTTCTTGCGGCGTACAAGGTAAACGGTAAGCCAAGCGCCGCCGCCTATAACGAGCGCGCCGATAAGGCACATACCGATTATGAAGAATACCTTTTCAACGGTTGAAAGCCCTTCGTACCAAGTGGGTTCGGGTTCTTCTTCGGCTTTCGCAACGAGGTATGAAACCTTTAAGCCGTCGCCGTAAGCCTCGATATCGTCTTCGGACATCTCGCCCAAAAGCGAATAGTAATAATCGTGGTTGTTCGCGTAAACGGTTTTGCCGTTTATGGTTTTGGTATCGTTTTTATATTCTCCCCAAATATCGCCCTCGGCTTTAACGAAGTTATCGTATTCAGCCAAAGTCTTATCGGAATAAACGGGGTCCTTACCCTCTTCAAGCGCGCCGTTCAATTCTTCGGCGTAATCTTTAAGGTAAGCCGAATTACCGTTATAGTAAGCGTATCTCAACGCGTTTTGAACGTTTGCGTAATTCTTGGTAGGGTAATCGTCGGTGTCGCCGTAAACCTCGCTGATGGTCTTTTCGATACCCTCGTACTTCTCGTTCAAGGCGCGGATATCGGCGTTGTTCATTAAAGTATCGCCGTCCTTGTGCAAGTCGAACACCATAATATAATTATAGTTGGTCATATTGGTGGTCATGCTTGCAAACAAGATATAGCCGCTTAAAAACTCGGGCATATACCAGCTTGAGCTTGCCCTTAAATCGAGAATTTGAACTGCTTCGAAGTCCTCGTTATCGCCTGCGGAAAGGCTTGCGGAGTTGTAATCGGCGGGGGTTCCGGTGTAGTCTACACGGTTAACCGTGTAGCCGCTTCCGGACGATACGGAATAATAAAGATAATCGCCCTCGATATTTAAAATAGTTGCAGTTTCGTTTTTAACTACGGGGTAATAAGTGTTATCTTTGCCGTCAACCTTGGGAAGGTCGGAAACCTCTTTACCGAGCTTGCCGTCCTCGTCAAAGTAGTTGATGGTTATTCCGCCCGTGCTCTCTGCACAGAGAACTGCGGGTTTTTTATCTACCGTAACGAACTTGTAGTTGCCCGCAGCGGAGCCGTCGGTTAAAATCGCTTTATCGGTTTCGGGGTTGTTGGCAATGGGTGCAAGCGTTGCGTCGTCTGCCAAAGAGAACAGATAACCGTTGCTGTTAATCTTGGTCGTGCGAGTGTAGTAAACGGTGTTATTCGCGTACTGCCTTACGGTGTATGTGTAGCTTAAATAGTTGGTTTTGTCTTCTTCGTCGGGAACGACGTTCACTTCGTCCGTTTCGGGTGCATAGTTGAAAGGAGTTTTAGAATTACCGTTACTGAGGTAGTCGTTATAACCGATACCGTCAAGCACCAAATCACCGCAGTTGATATATCTGTCAACCGTGCCCTGCTCTTCGTCCTCGTTCCAGCCGTCGATGGTGGACTTATCCAAGTCTGCGAACTTGTCCTCGGTTGCGCTTGCCGTTACGGTGTAAAGCTGGTTATAGCCGTAAGCCGTGTTGGAAGTGCCGTAATAGTCGTACACGCTCATGGTGTAGTAAACGCGGGGGTTGGTCTTGTCCACGCTGTCGAAGGTAACCGTGCCCACGTTGTACGCAAGAAGGGTATCGGTGCCCGTTTTTGTGTTGTAGCTGTGAAGGTTGGTTACACCGGTAGATTCTTCATAAAGCTTTTCGTCGGATGCAACGTAGAGAAGATAAACCGTGTCCCCTTCTTCAACGAAACGGTACTCGTACGAAGCCGAAGGGAAAGAAACGTAAGCTTCCTTCAAGGTTTCGGTGCCGTCAAGCTTACTGCTTTTCATGTCGAGGTAGCTGTTCTGCACTACGCCTTCGGAGTTCTTTGCGGTTGAAGGGGTTCCGTAGTAAATTCTGTCGCCGTAGATAAAGATACCCGCGTTATAGTCGGTAGAATAAGCGATGCTGGGTACCACCCTATCCACTTTGGAATAGTCTTTATTTTTTAAGTCGTTTTTGGAAACGCGGTAAATTGCGCCTTTGACGGGCTTGCCGAAATCGTTTAAAGCCGTGCCGCTTTCAACGCCGTTGATATAGTAGACGTAGTTGCCCGCTTCAACTGCAAAGCCGCCGTTCGATACGGCTTTACCCGAATAGGTATAGTCGCCGTCAAGCTTTGCCGAGTTGTAATAATTGCTACAACCCGCAGCCGCAACGGCGCCCAGTATGAAAGTTGAAGCCGTCATCGCGCATATAATTTTAGTAAACCGTTTACTCATATTAAAACTCCAAAGTTTCGGAAATACGTACGAAAGATAATTTTAGTCATAGTCAATTATATATCAACAAAAGTTTTTAATCAATAAAAAACGCCTTAATTTTGAAAAAAGGAGAAATAAATTTGGAAAAATTCGCGCTTTTAGATTTTTTGAAAGCCTTTCAAAGTCTTACCGCAAACGGCAAAGCGGAAAAAGAGGTTGCCCCGCCCGCGCCGCAACAGCCGACGGTACCTCCTCCTCCGCCTCCGCCCGCCCTGCCAGAGAGAAACCCAATGGCGGACGTTATCGCCCGCCACGAGGAAATTGCAAACCGTATCCGCAATAAAAAATAAACGTTCCGTTTAATCACGTATCTTAATTGCCTTTGCGTAAAAACTACATATCTCAAATCAAACTAAAACCGCCGCATTAGCGGCGGTTAGTAATTACTTTTTAATTGTTGATTTTGCGTGAAGCCTTATGTGTCGAGGAAGTCCATTAATCCAGAGAGGCGTAATCTCCGCCTGAATTAAAGGCATTATGTAGTGAACGAGGTCGCGGGTAACGTTGGTGCCGTCCTCGTTTATCCATTCGCGGGGAACCTTCTTTTCCACGTTTGCAATGAGGTGAACGTCCGCCTCCTCGGTTATGCACATATACGGATCTTCGGATACGCGCTTTAAGGTGATAACCTCTCCGCTCTTGCCCTCGAACGCGGCTTTAACGCCCGCGCCGCCGCAGTTGAACGCTTCGGTTACGTCGATACGCGCCTGAATGTGAGCCGCGCAGCGTTGCAATGAAGAAAGCTCTATTGCCCTCGTCTTTACGCCGTAATTTTCCGCAATTTTGCCCGCAAGGTATCTTGCAGTACCGGCAAGCTGTTTATGGCCGAATGCGTCCACGTAGTCAACGTGGTCGGCAAGCTCGCAGACGTATCTGCCGTCGGCAATTTTGACGCCTTCCGATACGGCGATAACTACCGAACGCTCCTCCTTCAAAAGATTGCCAACGTCCTTGACGAATTTATCAACGTCGAAGGTAACTTCGGGAAGATAGATAAGGTCAACGCCCTCGCAGTCCTCGCCCTTTGCAAGCGCGGTTGCGGCGGTAAGCCAGCCCGCGTTTCGTCCCATAACCTCGATTACGGATACGACGGGGTAGTCGTAAACCAAGCCGTCGCGGATAATTTCCTTAGTGGTTGCCGCGATGTATTTTGCCGCACTGCCGAAGCCGGGCGTGTGGTCGGTTATGGCGAGGTCGTTGTCGATGGTCTTGGGCACGCCGATAAACTTGATGGGCGATTTGATAATTTTTGCGTAGTCGGTAAGGCGCATTATGGTATCCATACTGTCGTTGCCGCCTATGTAGAAGAACGCGTAAATTTCAAGCTCGTTAAGTATCGCGAAAATCTTGTCGTAGGTTTCCTCGTTACCCTTTATGTCGGGCAGCTTATAACGGCAGCTACCCAAGAACGAGGACGGCGTCCTCTTTAAAAGGTCCATATCCAACTCGGTTTTAAGACGGATTGAAAGGTCGACGATGTCCCTGTCCAAAAGCCCTTTTATGCCGTGAACCATTCCGTAGACGATATCCGCGCCCCTATCCTTTGCGGTTTTATATACGCCCAAAAGCGACGAGTTTATGACGGAAGTCGGACCGCCCGACTGCCCTACGATAACGTTTTTCATTTTATTCCCCTTAAATTTAAATTGCGGCCTTAGCCGTAGACAAGTTTATTATAATACGGAAAATATAAAAAAGCAATATAAAGTATAAATTTTCTGCGTGCAAAATATGTTTTAAACCGCTATTGACAAAGGCTTCAAAATGTATTAAACTTTAAGCATAAAAATATTTTGGAGGTAAAATATGAAAAAATTTCTTTGCGGGTTAAGCATGGCTTTGCTT
>CAMWQS010000100.1 GCA_947176485.1 uncultured Clostridia bacterium
CTTTTCACTTTCATTGCTTGCACTGTCGCTATTTTTGTTTGGTGCTTGTTCTTGTGGCGGAGATAAAATGAAAGGATGGCCGACAATCGAGTTAAATCTGGACGTTGAAAGCTTCGACGAGGTTTCGCTTGAATATAACTTGTTGCCTTATAAAAAGAATAAACAAGAAGCACATTTTTACGGAACCTCGTCCGACAAAGAAGTAATAAACGATATTTATCAGACTATAAACGGTACGCCGTATAGCGAAAAAATCTATAACAATATAAATACGGAAGAATATTGGGCCAACGTTATAATAAAGTTTATGAAAGACGGTGAAGAGGCGTTTGTTTTCAAATTTTATTCGTATGCAATTTATGACGGGTACTTCATTTTTGATAACGGAGAAATCCATAAATATCACGATGATTTTATCGGTTCAACGTATGATAGGTTTAAGGATAAGTTAAATTAAGAGGTATTATTAATGACCAAGATAGATATTTTTTCGGGCTTTTTGGGGGCGGGCAAAACCACCCTTATTAAAAAGCTGATTAAAGAAGCTTACGCGGGAGAAAAGCTCGTTTTAATCGAGAACGAGTTCGGCGAGATAGGCGTAGACGGCGGCTTTTTGAAGGAAGCGGGTATTCAGATTAACGAGCTTAACTCGGGCTGTATCTGCTGTTCGCTCGTCGGCGATTTTGCAAAGGCGCTTGAAAAGGTTTATACCGAGTACCACCCCGACAGAATTTTGATAGAGCCGTCGGGCGTGGGCAAGCTTTCTGACGTAGTCAGGGCAGTTGAAAGCGCGCACCTGCACGATTGCAAGATTAACGCGCAAGCTACCGTTGTCGACGCGTCCAAGTGCAAGATATATATGAAAAACTTCGGCGAGTTTTTCAACGACCAAATCGAAACGGCGTCGTGCATAATTTTCAGCCACGCGGATATTGCGGGCGCGGAAAAGCTTGCAACTGCGGTTGAACTCGTCAAGGCGCACAACGACCACGCTACTATCGTTACCACCCATTGGGACGAGTTGGAAGGCAAGGCAATTCTTGCGGCGATGGAACACTTAGACACGCTTGAGGACGAGCTGCACGAGATGGAGGAGCACGCTCATCACCACGAACACGGTGAGTGCTGCTGTGGACATCATCACCACGAACACGACGAAGAACACGAGTGTTGCCACGGGCACCACCACGACGAAGAACACGAGTGCCATCACGAGCATCACCACGACCATGACCACGAGTGCGGTTGCGGACACCACCACGACCACGAGCACGAGCACGAACACGAACATCATCACCATCACGCTGACGAAGTGTTCACGAGCTGGGGCGTTGAAACTGGCAAGAAGTTTTCGAAGGACGAGCTCACCGCAATGCTCAACGCTTTGTCGGACGAGCACAAGTTCGGCACGGTACTCCGCGCCAAGGGCATAGTGCCCTGCACCTGCGGCAAGTGGCTGCACTTCGATTATATACCCGGCGAGGTCGACGTGCGCGAAGGCGGCGCCGCTTACACCGGCAGGTTGTGCGTTATCGGAAGTAAAATCAACGAAAAAGAGCTTGCCGCTCTTTTTGGTGTGTAACGCGACAAATAGGGTAAAAAGAAAAATGGCAGAACAGGAAGTATCCGTTTTCTTATTCCTCGGGTTTTTGGAATCAGGGAAAACGAAATTCATACAGGAAACGCTTGAAGACGAGCGTATGAACACGGGTGAGCGGACTTTATTACTCGTGTGCGAGGAAGGCGAGGAGGAGTACAACCCCGACGCCTTCAAGGTGCGCTACGTTACTAAGGTTACGCTTGAAAGCGCGGACGAGCTGACGATGGAAAACCTTACCGCGCTTACCGAAAAGTACAAGGTTCAGCGCGTGGTGGTTGAGTACAACGGCACTTGGCTTTTGTCGCAGTTCTTCGAGGCGATGCCCGAAAACTGGGTTATCGACCAGATAATGACCTTCTTCGACGCGACCACTTTTTTAAACTTCAACCAGAATATGCGCCAGCTTGTTTTCGACAAGGTGCAGATGACGCAGATGGTGGTTTTCAACCGCTTTAAGGGCGAGTATAAAAAAGAGGACTTCCACAAGGTTATACGCGGGATAACCCGTCGCACGGACATAGTTTACGAATATTTGGGCGGCGCGGTTGAGCCTGACGATATCGAGGACCCGATGCCCTTCGACGTGAACGCGCCCGTTATCGAAATAGAGGACAGAGATTTTGCTTGGTTCTACCGCGACTTGGCGGAAAAGACGGACGAGTATATCGGCAAGACGGTTCGCTTTAAAGGTATGGCGGCGGTTTCGAAAAAGGCACCCAAGGGCTATATCGTTCTCGGCAGACACATTATGACTTGTTGCGAGGCGGATATTGCCTACGACGGGTTCGCCGTAAAAATCGACAACCTGATAAAGGGGGTTGAAACACGCGACTGGCTTACGGTAACCGCGAAGATAGTTTTGGAAAAGAATGCGGTTTACCGTGGAGAGGGTCCCGTTCTGATTGCACAAAAAATCGAGCGGAGCGACCCGCCAGAGGAAGTTGTAGTTACTTATTATTGATAAGCGTTCCGCTTAATCGGATATCTTAATTACCGTTGAGTTAAACGAGCTAACATCAAATCAAAAGAAAGCCCCGCGGCTTATTGCCGCGGGGCTTCTTAGTTATTTGTTTTCATTAACAATCTTTTCGGCGAGTTGAGGGGGGACTTCCTCGTAACGCAGGAACTCGGTTGTGAATTTGCCCTGACCGCGGGTAAGTCCGCGAAGGTCGGTTGAATACTTCGTGATTTCGGATAAAGGCACTTCGGCAACTACCGTAGTCAAATTGCCCTCGGTCGAGCTGTCCGAAATTCTGCCGCGGCGTTTGGATATATCGCCCATAACCCCGCCGAGGTATTCGCCCGCAACCAAAACCTTTAACTTCATAACGGGCTCCAATAAAACGGGCTTTGCGTTTTTGATACCCTCTTTGAACGCAAGTGCGGCGGCTGCCTTGAACGCCATTTCGGAAGAGTCCACGTCGTGGTAGCTTCCGTCGTAAAGCACGGCTTTAACGCCCGTAACGGGATAGCCCGCCAAAACGCCTTTACTTAGACATTCGCGCAAGCCCTTTTCGACTGCGGGGATATACTGCTTGGGGACTGCCCCGCCGACGACCTCGTCGCCGAACTCGAACTCGCCGTCGTAAGGCTCGAAGCGCACTTTGCAGTGCCCGTACTGTCCGTGTCCGCCCGACTGCTTTTTGTGTTTGCCCTCGGCGTTGGATACGGCGCGGATAGTTTCGCGGTAGGGAATTTTCGGCTCCGAAAGCTCGACGGTTATACCGTAGCGCGCTTTCAGTTTTTTCGCGAGCATTTCAAGGTGAACCTCGCCTTGCCCGCTTAGGATAAGCTCGCCCGTGTCCGCACGCTTTTCGATTGAGAATGTGTAATCTTCTTCAAGCATTTTTGAAAAGCCCGCAAACATCTTGTCCTCGTCGCCCTTCGTGGTGGGTTTAACCGCAAGCGAAAGTGAAGGGTGGGGGAAGCGGATAGGGTCGAACACCAAAGAGGTGCCGACGGCGCAAAGGGTGTGGTTGGTGTCGGTGTTGGTCAATTTGTTTATCGCGCCGATGTCGCCCGCAGTAAGCTCGGGAACGAGCTCTGCCTTTTTGCCCTTTAATACGAACAGCTGACCGATGCGCTCCTCGGTGTTGGTGTTAGGGTTGTAAACGGTCGTGCCCGTTTTCAGCCGTCCGCGGAAAATCTTGATGTAATTCATTTTGCCCGAATACGCGTCGTAAACGGTCTTGAAAACTTGCGCAAGGAAGGGTCCGTCTTCTTCGCAAGTGATATTGACTATCTCGTCCGCCGAAAGGTCGGTGGCAAGGGAGTTTCTTCTCTCGTTGGCGGTGGGCATATAGCGGACGATTTCGTCCAAAAGATTTATAACGCCGCGGTTTTGAAGGGCACTGCCCGCCATGACGGGGATAACGCTGCCCGTAGCTATGCCGCGCCTTACGCCGTGAACGGTGTCGTCCTTCGAAAGCTTGCCGTCGCTGAAATACTTATCCAAAAGCACTTCGTCGTTTTCAGCCGCCGTTTCCATAAGGCTGGCTTGCATATCGTCCATATAGCTTTTGAGCTCGGCGGGGACGGGTATCTCCTGCGGGCCTTGGGTTGAGAACTTGTAAGCCCTTTCCTGAATGGCGTTGACGTAGCCCGTCATTTTGCCGTCCGCCATAATGGGTAGTTGAATGGGCGCAAGCTTGCCCGCATACTTTTCTTTAAGCGCGTTAAGCGTGCCCACGTAGTCGGCGTTGGCTTTGTCCATACCGTTTATGAAAATAATCAGCGGCTTGCCCAGTCTTAAACAGTACTCGACTACGCTTTCCGCGCCGATGGGCAAAACGCCGTTTGCGCCTATTACCAAAATTGCCGCGCCGCACGCCGCAAGTCCTTCGTGGCGTTCGCCCTCGAAGTCGTAAAACCCGGGCAGGTCCAAAAGGTTGATTTTGACGCCCTTCCACAAAAGGCACGCAACCGAGGTGTAAACGGAAATTTTCTTTGCCTTTTCAAGCTCGTCAAAGTCCATAACCGTGGTGCCGTCCTCGACTTTGCCCATTCTGTCAACGACGCCGCCGTTGAAAAGCATAGCCTCGCACAGCGTGGTTTTGCCCTCGCCGCTGTGCCCGATAACCGCAATATTGCGGATTTCCTTAGCCGTAATATTCATTTTTATTTCCCCTTATCCGTTGCCGCCGACGGTAAAGGCGGTGGCAACGCTTTTATTAATTACATTATAATATAGGTTTAAGGG
>CAMWQS010000101.1 GCA_947176485.1 uncultured Clostridia bacterium
CATTAAGCGATTTTAAATGATACTATGAATAAAAGCGTAATTTTTAAGGAGTTTGTTTAAATGAGATATAGGAAGCTGAAAGCTGCCTTTTTTGCAGTGCTGCTTGCCCTCGTTTTTGCGTGTGCACCCGTGCTTTCCGCTTGTAACGAAACGGGTAGCGGAAACGTAACCATTACTTACGTAACGGGCGTTGAAGGGCTGACGGTTAATTCTTTTACGGCGAAAGCGGGAAGTAAAATTTATCCCCCTACCGTCCCCGAGCGCGAAGGCTACCGCTTCGAGTACTGGGAATTGAACGGACAGCAATACGTATTCGATAAGATGCCCGATAGCGATATAACGCTTACCGCAAAGTGGCTCAAACTTTATCGGCTTTCGTTCGTAACAGGCGAGGGTGCCGAAACGGTTGACGGCGTGTACTACGCGGCGGGCGAGGAAATAGATTTGCCCGAAAACGTTGTGCGCCAAGGCTACAAATTGACGGGCTGGACGGCTGACGGCGTACCCTTCACCTCTGCGGTTATGCCCGAAAGCAACCTTACCCTTACGGCAAGCTGGGCTAAAGCTTATACTATCACTTTTACCAATACGAAAGGCTTAACCGTTGCACCCATAGTTGAGGTTGCGGGCGCACCTATTACCGCACCTGCGGTAAACAAGCCGGGCGAATACGTAAAATCCTGGAAGCAAGAGAACGGCGAAAGATTCAGTTTTGACGTTATGCCAGATAAGGATATAACGCTTACCGCAGAATGGGAAACGCTGACTAACCTACCCGCTATGTTCATAGATTTAAAGGATAGCTATCCTTTAAGCTCGGTAAACCGCAAAGATTACGTTGAAAGTAAAGTCAGCGTTGCTAACACTACTGATGACAAGTACCTTTTACATTCTATATCTGCCGGATTCAGAGGGCGCGGAAACGGGTCTTGGACGGACAGCGGAGATAAAAAGGGATATAAAATCAAGTTTGATAAAAAGCAATCGCTGTTCGGCAGAGCGGCAAACAAGCACTGGGTAGTTATAGCTTGTGCAAATTTTGACGACGTTACTATGTACCGCAACTATCTTGCGTACAATATGGCGGGCGAAGTGTTCACCGATATAGAATACTCAACTTGCGCGTATTGGCTTGATTTGTACGTCAACGGCGAGTACCGCGGCGTATACCTTTTGTGCGAGCACGTGCGCGTTGGCTCCGGCAGAGTTGATATCGAGTCCGAATACACGACGGAGCCCGAACACAACGGCTTCCTGATTGAATACGACGCTTACGGCGACGTAGAAAACGCGGACAAAGGTGAAGTTAATTTAGTAGAAGGTATAAACTATTTCCGCGTTGACGGGCTTCAATATCCCTTCACCGTTAAATCGCCCGACCCCGAAGACTATTTGGAAGAAGGTATTGACACGACCGCTTTCAGGGCGCAAGTTGCGTATATAAAAAATTACGTATCGCAAGTATATAGTGCAGCACTTGCCGAAGACTACTTAACTTTTGCGGAATACGCTGATACCAAGTCGTTCGTGGATATGTATATTTTGCACGAGCTGTTTAAGAATATGGATACGGGCTATAGCTCCTTCTACCTCTACAAGAAGCCCGACGGCAAGCTGTATGCGGGTCCCCCTTGGGACTTCGACGCGTCGACGAACGCCGACGACGGAAACAACAGAGGTGACAGAACGCCGCAAGGGCTTTACATTGCAAAACCCGACACGACGGGCACACCCGAAATCACGAGAAGCGAGCTTTATATTTCGTTGTATAAGACAGCCGGTTTCAGAAGCGACGTAAGGAAGCGTTGGAAGCAGTTATCACCGCAGATTACGGCATTCTTGAACGAACAAATGAACGACGACGTTTACAACGCTAACAAAGCCGCTATGGGTAAAAACTACGCGACGTGGAAAAACAAAACGCAGACTGCGGCAGCAAACGATTGGGTAAACGACTGCAAGACTTTGAAAAAATGGTTTACAGACCGCATAACTTGGCTTAGCAGCAGTAAAGATGCATGGGCTTAAAAGACGATAAAAGAGCGTCCCCCTTTTGCGGGGACGCTCTTTCTTTATTATATAGTTTACGCCGTCATAATTGCACGGACCGCGTCGATTTCCGACTGCTTTACGCCTACTTCTATGAGGCAGTTTTCAATTTTTTCGCTTAAAGTCGTGCCTTCGCTGTCCTTTATGGTTTTTACGTAACCGTCTATATTGCTTAAATATCGTTGGGTGCCGATTTTGCCGAAGTTTGAAAACAGATAATCACGGTACAAGTCATTTTCATTCACCCCCACCAAGCCGTTTATCAGGAAGGCGAAGAAGCCCGTTCTGTCCGTTCCTATATCACAGTGGAAAGCAATAGGATAGTTGTTTTCGTCTGCAAGCAGAGTGAAAAACTGCTTTATTGCGGGGTGAAACTTTTCGTTAGTAATACAGTCTTCCCCCATTGCTCCTTCCATAGGAATATTTACGTATTTTACACCGTCGCCGAGGGGGCTTGAGGTTATACCGCCCCTTTCATATATGTCGGTACGCAAGTCAACTTCGGTTTTTACTCCGAGGACCTCCTTCATTTCGCGGATACCTTTGTCGGTTATCTCTACCTTTACGTCCTCGCGCTTGCTTTCGTTAAGTCTGCCGCAGCGGTATATCATACCTTGCTTTACGGTGCCAGTTGAGGCTTTCCAACCGCCCAAATCACGGGCGTTGGTTATTCCGTCAATATATAGGTTGCGGGGCGCGGCGGCAGAGGTTATGAACATCGAAGCCGAAGAAACGCTTTTTTTGCCGCCTTCAAGGTTTGCCGTAACGCGCCAAAAATAAGTTGAATTCAGCAAAAGGTTGTAAATATCTATTTGGGTTTGGTCCGTTTCATACTTGATACTTTCGGCAAAATCGTAGGAAAGCGAAAGCTCGACGGTATAGCTTTCAACCGCCGCAGCAGCGCCGTTACTTTCTGCCGACCACGAAAAATTCACGGACTGAGGGCGGCTTAGCTCTTGCGTGCCTTTTGCGTAAATGCTTATTTTAGTGTAGTCGCCGTCGATATAAGCCGCTTGCACCTGAGTATGGCATCTTACTTCACTGCCGACGTCGGACAATTGCCAGTCGAGCTGCACTTGATTATTGCACGCGCAAAAAAGAAACATAGCGCAAAGTCCCGTACTTATAGCGGCAAAAACTTTTCCTTTGGTTTTCACAGTCCACCCTCCTATCAAAAACTTTTTTAATATTATATAATATTAAATATTCGTTGTCAATACCGATAATTAAATGAAAAAGCGGCACTTTAAGTACCGCTTTTTGCTTGCTTACCAAACGACTATTTCACCGTTTTCGCCATAGTGCCACCAATCATAATCAGGGTCCGTGGGTTCTTCTTCGGAATAGAGATATACTGTGGCGTCCCAAGTAAGGCAGTCATTGCCGGTGCCGGCAGAAAAATAATAATCGTCTTCCGTGCCAAGGAAGTATACGTTTAAATTGCCGCACTCGTAGAACGCATATTTTTCGACGTAGCTTAAGCTGGTAGGAATAACTATACTTTCCAAGCTACTGCATTTATAGAACGCGTATTCGGGAATTGATTCAACGCCGTCGCCTATCACTAACGTAGTAAAATTACTGCACTCATTGAATAAACCATATAAAGTGGTCCCTTCAAGCCATCCACATTCGCATTCAATTGCGTTCCAATACACAGTTTCAAGTGAGGCGCATTTTTGGAACGCACTGTGTCCGATAATAGTTACACCTTTACCAATGGTGATGCTTTTCAAACCACTGCAACCTATAAACGCAGAGTCATCAATAGTAGTTACACTGTCCGGAATGATTACACTTTTTAATTTGATACAATTTTGGAAAGCATTCTTGGCGATAATGGTTACGCTGTTCGGAATGACTACACTCGTTAAACTGCTACATCCATTGAACGTATGCATATAGATAGCGGTTACACCGTCTGGAATGTTTATGCTTGACAAACTGCTGCAGTAGGTAAACGCACCAAGACCTATTGACTTAACACTGTTAGGAATGGTTATGTTATTTAAACTTTCACACCAATAGAACGCAGATTCGCCAATGGTCGTTACACTTTCCGGAACTGTTACGCTTTTTAAACCGAAGCAACCGTAGAATGCCCCGTTGCCGATAGAAGTTACACTGCTCGGAATGGTAACGCTTGTTAAATCGGTATTGTTTTTGAACGCATTCGCGGAGATTGAAGTTACGGGTTTACCGTTATAGGTGGCGGGAATATTTATAGCCGTAGGATTACCGTTTAAGCCGCTGACGATATAGGAATTTCCGTCTTGCGAAGGCGTGAATTGAACGTCTTCGGTATTTTGGGGCACTTCCTCGTCGCCGCAAACGGAGCAAACGCCGCCCACGTAGTTATGACCAAGCGCTTCTACCGTTTTATGCTCGTTGCTTAACTGCTCGTTGCAGACGTTGCAGTAGACTACTTCATCGTAGCTGCCGTCCGTCGTACAGTCTGCCGCCACCTCGTTTTCGTGAACTGCTTCCTTGGGGGTGTGCCCAAGCGCTTCTACCGTTTTGTGTTCGGTGCTTAATTGCTCGTTGCAGACGTTGCAATATACTATTTCGTCGTAGCTGCCGTCCGTCGTACAGTCTGCCGCCACTTCGTTTTCGTGAACC
>CAMWQS010000102.1 GCA_947176485.1 uncultured Clostridia bacterium
CAACGACCTACAAACTGCGCGAGTGGATTTTTGCCCGCCAACGCTATTGGGGCGAACCTCTTCCCGTCGTTCACCTTGAAAACGGCGAGGTTGCAATACTTGACGACAGCGAGCTTCCTCTCGTTCTTCCCGAAATGAAAGATTACAAGGCACACGGCGGCAACGCTCCCCTTGAAAACGCAAAAGAATGGGTTAACGTCAATTACAAAGGTGCAAAAGGCAAGCGCGAAACCACGACGATGCCCGGTTCTGCGGGCTCAAGCTGGTACTTTATAAGGTACTGCGACCCTCACAACGACAAGGAATTCGCCAACTACGATTTAATGAAATATTGGCTGCCCGTAGACTTCTATATGGGCGGCAAGGAACACTTAGTCGGGCACTTGCTTTATTCAAGGTTCTGGAACAACTTCCTCTTTGATAAAGGGCTCGTTCCGCACAAAGAGCCTTTCAAAAAGCTGTATCACCAAGGGCTTATTCTCGGCGAGGACGGCAACAAAATGTCAAAATCGCTCGGCAACATAATTAACCCCGACGATATCGTACGCGATTACGGCGCAGACGTACTCAGAATGTACGAAATGTTCATGGGGCCCGTTGCAGACAGCAAACCTTGGTCAACCGCAAATATCGAGGGTATTAAGAAGTTTATCGATAGAATTCACAGACTTTACTGCGAGCTTGAGGTTATCACCACCGTGCCTAACAAAAATCTTGAAAAGATTTATCACCAAACGGTTAAAAAGGTTACCGAAGATTACGAGGCTATGAAAATCAACACGGCGATTTCGCAGATGATGATTTTCGTCAACGCAATTTACAAGGAAATTTCCGACGGAAACAACTTCCCGTTAGAGTACGCCGAAGGGCTTATAAAGCTTTTGAACCCCATTATCCCCTTCATTACCGAAGAAATATGGACTACGGTTTTAGGTCATAAAGGCACTATTGCTTACGAGCCTTGGGTTAAGTTTGACCCCACAAAGTGCGGCGAAGACAGTATCGAATACGCCGTGCAAGTAAACAGCAAGATTAAAACCAAAATCACAGTTCCCGCTGATATGCCCGCGGACGAAATTGAAAAGCTTGTCAAAGCAAACACGGATATTGCTCCCCTTATCGACGGCAAACAGATTAAGAAGTTTATCTTAGTACCCAAAAGATTAATAAATATAATCGTATAAATAAAAGCGACTCTTAAAGAGCCGCTTTTTTATGTTGTCTTAATATGATTATGCGTTTTTGTCTTTGACTGATTTGATTACCACACTAGGAATAAAGGTGATTACCGAGCCGAACATTGCGACCAGCGCCATAAGAATCGTCGTAGCAATAAAAAGAAGCACGGATAAAAAGCCGAGAAGGATTTTAGTGATAATCATCCAAAGAATCGAGTCAACCGTAAGCGAGAAAATAAATCCCGGCAATTTGAACGTAAAGCCGCCGCAAGTGAATATGGCTTTTACTACGCCGCCCCACATAAATTGGCTCACGAAAGTAAATGATGCAATCGTGCCTATAGCAAGTAAAATGAGGAAATAAGAATTTTTATCAAGCGTTAAGTAAATTACAAGGAACAATACTATATTGATGGCTGAGAATACTGCTGCCACAATAAACGAAAGATTACGGGTGTAGCCTTCGGTATCGTCGTCTTTATCCCTTATTTCATTTATTAAATCAAAGAAAGCGTGGACTATTGCAAACAGCGCAAGCGGGCAAATCAGCAATAAGGTTCCGCAAAAAGCGTATTCTTCGGACTTGTTTGAAAAAGTGAATACGGTTTTAGTAGAAAAGGTATATACCATTAACGCTACGTAACCCGCCAGCGCAAAGATAAGGCTTACTATAAGCTGTGCGTCTATCCCTCTGCCAAGCTGTTCCCTACGGGCGCGTTCAGACCAATATGTTCTTTTACGCGCATTTTCTTCATTTACTTTCTGTATTTCACGCTTCTGAATCTCGGCACAGCTTTTGCAGAGTATTTTAGGTGAGGAGACATATTCGTCGCTGTCTTTAAGCATTTTTCCGCACCTGGTACAAGTGCCTACGTAATTTATAGTAGGGGCTTCCGCCACGGTTGTGGCTACCGCCTCGGCTTGTTTCTGCTCAACTACTTCTCCGTTTTCTTCAAAATAGCTTAACGGCACTTGAAATACTTTTGCTATCTGGGACATAGTAGTAAAATCAGGCAAAGATTCTCCCCGTTCCCATTTGGAAACGGCTTGATAAGTTACGTTCAGAATCTTACCCAAATCTTCTTGAGTCATTCCATTTGATTTTCTTAGATGTGAAATTTTTTCACCACACGTCATCGCGCTTTTTACCTCGTTGTACTGTATATCTATATTTTACTCAAAATCAATTACAACTTCAACAATTTCTTCTCAACCGTTAGTAGAATTTCTGTCTTTCTGTTTGAAATACGGGTTATTCTATTTCAAAATATTAAGAAAAGCCCCGTGCGTGTAATGGCGCACGGGGCTTCAAAATTGTAAATTAAAGAGATTCCAAAGTTTTAACTACGTCACCGACGGTTTTAAGGTCAGCAACCTTTTCCTCGGGAATGGTTTTGCCGGTGTTATCCTCAAGCGCCATTAAAAGCTCAACTACGTCCAAAGAGTCAGCACCCAAATCTTTTATAATTTCGCTGTCTTCGGTGATTTTGGAAACGTCGATATTAAGCTGTTCGGAAAGCAATTTTGCTACTTCTTCAAACATTTATAAGTCCTCCTATTACTGTAAAAATTTTACTATATTTATCACGTTATGTCAAGCGTCAGCCGATATTTTTCTGGCTTACTTGCTTTAAGGAAAGCCCAATTCTTTGCTTTTTCTTGTCAAGCGTAATAATTACCGCCTTAACCTGCTGACCTACTTTCAGAACGTCCGAGGGGTGTTTAATAAATCTGTCGGTAATTTCCGAAATATGCACGAGCCCGTCTTGGTGTACGCCGATATCCACGAACGCACCGAAGTCGATAACGTTGCGCACCGTGCCTTCAACTATCATTCCGACTTCAAGGTCTTCGATGCTCATAATGTCTTTTCTGAGCTGTCTTTGAGGAAGGCTGTCGCGGATATCTCTGCCGGGCTTTACAAGCTCGGAAATGATATCGTTCATCGTAGCTTTATCAAGTCCGCAGTATTCCGCCGCCTTGTCCTCGCCGTACTCCTTCACTTTCTGAGGAAGCTCGGCAAGCTTTCTTTCTTTGACGTCCTTATCTGTGTAGCCGAAAAGCGAAAGAAGTTTTTCCGCCTTCTCGTACGATTCGGGGTGAACCGCAGTGTTGTCCATTATATTTTTGCCGTCGGGAATTCTAAGGAAGCCCGCGCACTGCTCGTAAGCCTTTGCACCAAGCTTAGAAACCTTCAAAAGCTGTGAACGCGAAGTGAATTTGCCGTTTTCTTCACGGTAAGTTACTATGTTTTTAGCAATACCCGCATTGAGCCCCGCAACGTATTTTAAAAGCGAAACGCTTGCCGTGTTAAGGTCAACGCCAACGCTGTTAACGCAGTCTTCCAAAACGCCGCCGAGTACGCTATCTAACCTCTTTTTGTCCATGTCGTGCTGATACTGACCGACGCCTATGGACTTGGGGTCGATTTTGATAAGCTCTGCAAGGGGGTCTTGTAATCTTCTTGCAATGGAAATTGCCGAACGACGGGTCAAGTCGTAATCGGGAAATTCTTCAACTGCAAGGGGGCTTGCGGAATAAACGGACGCGCCCGCCTCGCTCACTACAGCGTAGCTTACGCCGTCAATCTCTTTAAGAAGGTCGGCAACGAAGATTTCCGTCTCCTTGCTTGCAGTACCGTTTCCTATTGAAATTATGTTTACCTTGTGCTTTTTGATAAGGTCTTTCATTATGACCTTAGCACCCTCGATATCGTTCTTGGGGGGCACGGGGTAGATAACGCCAACGTCAAGCACTTTGCCCGTTTCGTCAACGACTGCAACTTTGCAACCCGTTCTGTACGCAGGGTCAAGTCCCAAAGTAACCTTACCTTTTACGGGCGGTTGTAATAACAGCGGGCGAAGGTTTACTTCGAACATTTTTATTGCTTGTTCACTTGCTCTGTCGGTCAAAATTGCGCGCACTTCACGCTCGATAGAGGGTTGAATAAGTCTGTCGTAGCCGTCGTCTGCCGATTCTTCGATAAGTTTAGCGCAGTCAGCGTTGCCGTTGGGTTTTAAGTATTTTGCCATACATACGCGCTTTGCAATGTCGGGATTAAAGTAAATTTTTGCTTTAAGGCACTCTTCCTTTTCACCCCTATTGATAGCAAGAATTCTGTGGTTCTTGATTTCGGGGATAATCTCCGAATAGTCGGCGTACATAGCGTAAGTGCCCTTTTCGTCGTCCTTAACCATCTTAACTTGCATTTCGCCGTGGTTTTCAAGGAGCGAACGGAGCTTCTTTCTAAGCTCCGCATTGTCGGAAATAATTTCCGCAATTATATCCTTTGCGCCGGCTATTGCGTCCTCTACGGTTGCAACGCCCTTTTCTTCGTTGATATATTTCTCTGCTTCCTTGTAGGGGGCGCCCTCTTGCGCCAAAATGAACTCGGCAAGGGGCTGTAAGCCCTTTTCGATAGCGACGGAAGCC
>CAMWQS010000103.1 GCA_947176485.1 uncultured Clostridia bacterium
GCTTTCGGAAGGTTCGTCGTGTTTTCCGAGGACGAGCTTTTTGACGCCTTCCCCGACGGCGAGGAAAGGCGCGACGCCGTTTTGAAGGGAGCTTTGAAGAGCCTTAAAGAGGACGGGTTTATAGACCTTAAATATTCAAGCGGAAATTTGTACTGCATTGCGCCCTTAAAAAACTACGAGCCGTTGCCGATTGAATTTATCGAGCCCAAAACCGAAGAAAAAGAGCCGAAAGTGCGGCATATGCGGGGGGCAATCTTCATTTCGGCGTTTTTAGGCGGGGCTTTGGGAAGCCTTGTAATTTCCCTGATTTTCGCGTTTATATAAATGCTTAGTAAGTACGAAAACGAGGTTATGTCCGCCGTTTACAGCCTATGCGACGGCACCGACGGCTGCCTCGTATCCCCCATTGACATACTGTCCATTCTTCCTGCAAAACGCAAAATCAGCCAAGACAAGTTAGACGATATTTTGAACGCCTTGAAGTGCGACGGGTATTTCGATTTGATACCCTCCGAAAGAAAGGGCGAAAAGATGTACGTGATAAATTTAAAGGAAAGCGGCTTTGCCTACAAGCGCATAGCAAAGCAAAAACAGCGCGATATTACCTTTAAAATATTTCTCGCATTCGTGGGCGCGCTTGCCACATTTATTTTCGGTTTGATACTGAAAGCGATATTCTAAACGAAAAACCGCCGAGGGCTACTTCCCTTCGGCGGTTTAATTATTTTAATTAAATTTTCTTGATAAAGCAACGGCGGCGTTTGTGCTGATGGGTATCGAACCTTTTCCATAAATTCTGAATGGGGTCGTTATGTTCGAGCATCAAATTCGTTTCGGCGTACTCTACTTTATATCTCGTAAGCCTGTCGCAGAATACCGAAACGAGTGCCATAGCCACGCCCGTATTCTTGTATTCGTCAATAACGCCTATAAGCGCCATATCGACTATCTTGGGCTTTTTGATATCGTGCAGAAGCTTTATAAGGCACGCGGGGGTCAACCTGCCGCCCGACTTTTGCACTGCCTTTGACATAGAGGGGAACACCACGCCGAAGGCTACGATTTTATCGTCCTTGTCCACGATTGCCGCAATAAAGCGCAAGTCAATTACGAGGTTGAAGTTTGCAAGCATTGACTTTTTAACTTTTTCGGTAAACGGAACGGTGCCGTAAATTTTGCCGTAGGTTTCGTCCCAGATTTCGAAAATCTGATTTACGTATCTTTTAAGGAAGGCACGCGTGTTCTTTGCGCTGGCAAAGCGCAGCCCGTACTTTTGCATAATTTGGGAAGTGAGCTCGGCGATTTTGGGGTCCATACCGTCCTTGGGTACGTAAGCCTTTTTTTCAAGCCAGTCCACGTCTTTTCCGTAGCCGCAGTTTTCTATAAGTTTCTGATAGTAATCGTAGTTGTACTGCTCTTCGAAAGTGGAAAGCTGGTCAAAGCCCTCTATAAGCAAGCCCTCGCGCTCGAGGTCGGAGAAGCCCAAAGGACCAACTATCTCCTCTGCGTTTTTGCTTTTTGCCCAGTTTTCGACCGCAGCAAACAGCGCGTTGGCAACCTCTTGGTCGTCTATCGAGTCAAAGCGGGTAAACCTTACCCTGTTCTGACCCCACTTCAAATTTGCGGCTTTTTGCAGTATGCCGGATATTCTGCCCACGATTTTGCCGTTTTTATAGGCGTTAAAATAAACTGCCTCGGCTTGGTCGTAGTACATATAGTCCTTGCTGAAAATCTGTTTTTCGTCGCCGTAAAGGGGCGGAACGAAATACGGGTTGTTTTTATATAAATTTAAAGGAAAATGCAAAAAATCTTTTCGTTCCTTTTTAGTTGTTACTTCGCGTACTTCTATCATTCGTTATTCCTTAGTTTCGACTTTAAGCCCCCAGCAACGGTGGCGTTTAACGAGTTCGGGGTTGTAATTTCTCCAAAGGTTGTTGATGTGCCTGTTGTTTTCAAGCATGGGTCCCGTTTCGAGATATTTTACGCCGAGTTTGTTTAAGCCTTCGAGGCAGTGGTGCAAAATCATTGCAACCGCTCCGGCATTGTTGTGTTCTTTGGTTATACCTATACTCATCATATCGGCAACCTCGACGTGCTTCATTGCTTTGATGTAGGGAATAATTCCGCGGGGGAATATTCTGCCCTTGCCCTTTTGCATAACTTCGTTGATGGCGGGCATCATAAAGCCGTAGGCTATAACCTTGTCGTCCTTTAAGATGACGGCGGCAAGTTCGGGAATTAATACCTGATATATGGTATCCATCTCGCGGCGCTTCTGCTTTTCGTTTATGGGCGAAACGCCGTACAAGGGTGCGTAAGCCTCGTCAAGAATGTCCAAACACTGCATTATATAGTCTGAAAGCTTCTTCTTGTCGTGCTTTAAAAGATAAGCTACGTCAAGAACCTCGTAGCCGTTCTTTTCCTGCACGGCTTTTGCAAGCTTAGCAATACGCTCGTCGCCCTCGGGTGGAACGGGTATTCTAAGACAGTTCCAGTCAACGATCTTGTAAGCACCGAGCTTTTCCATATGCTCGACGTAGTAAGGATGGTTGTAAATTTCAATATAGGTGCTGTCCTTGTCGAACCCGTCGATAAGCATACCTTCTTCGTTAAGGTCTGAAAAGCTCATAGGTCCGATAATTTCGTCCATTCCGAGCTCCTGTGCCCATTTGTACAATTCTGCAAATAAGGCTTTGGTAACCTCGAAATCGTCAATAACGTCAAAACGGGTAAACCTTAACTGCTTGTAGCCGAACTTTTCGTTCGCACCCCTGTGCCAGATACCCGCAATTCTGCCCGCGATTTTGCCGTCCTTATACGCCAAAAACATTCTGCAATCCGCAAAGCGGAAGGCGTCGTTTACGGCGGGGTCGAACTCGGCAAACTCGTCCATATAAAGATTGGGGCACGCGTAGGGATTGCCGTTATAAAGGTCAATCAAGAACTTGAAAAACTTCTTTTTGCCTTTTTTATCGTTTAAAGATATTTCTTTTACTTCTATCATTTTTTTCTCGTTTAAGTGTTGCGCTTGTCCGCGGATAAGATTTACGGGGCGCACAGTCCAAGCAATATTTTATCACAGAATATCCAAAATGTCAATGATTGGCGGCGGTAAAATGCCCGCGCCCGTTCGAGCGGGACTATTATTATATAATGATTTGCGGACAAATTGACAAAATGCGGTAAAGAAGTTTGCTTTTTCCGTCAAATATTGTTAAAATGAGGTAAACTATATTTACAAGGTTTTTAAAATGAAGCATAAGAAACTGTTTATAACTTTTACGGTAATTTTTTCGGTTCTTCTCGCCTTGGTCATATTTATTATGATTTGGTTCTGGGGAGACAGATACGACGACTTTAAAGACTTCCGCTCGGAGGTGGCGATTTCGGGGCTTAAGGACGGGGCGTGCCCGCAGGGCATAACCGTTTACCAAGCCGACACCGTTAAGGAAAAGGACGAAAACGGTAACGACGTTGAAGTTGTTACGCAGCAGAATTACTTTTTTATAACGGCGTACTTTAAAAATCAAGCTTCCCGCATTTACGTGGTTGGCGACAAGACGGGCGAAGTCGGTTACGTTACTTTGAAGAATACTGACGACACCGACCACACCGGGCACGTAGGCGGAATTGCGACCAACGGCCACTATCTTTGGGTATGCTCGGGGCACACCATTTACGTTGCGAAGGCAGGCACGACCACGAAGGAAAGCATTGCCGTTAAGCTGATTAAGGAAGCAAAGAAAAACGGAACTATTCAGTTCACGACTTCCTTCAACGCAAACTGCAACGCCGCGTTCCTTTACTATTACGACGCTGAAGAAGTTGCACCCAGCTCGCCGAGCTCGAGCGACTATCTGTACGTCGGTGAGTTCTACCGTGCCGGCAACTACGAAACGAACGAGCTGCACCACCTTACGACGCCCAACGGCGAAACCAACAGGGCGTTTGCGTACGAGTATAGAGTATCGAATTCTACCAAATTCGGGCTTTATACTTCGGACGGCTTGGACGAAAGCGGCGAAAAGGTGCCGAAAATTTACAATATTTTCTCCCTTCCCAATGAAATTCAAGGCTTTGCAAGAACGAAAAACGGTTTGGTTTTATCGGCAAGCTACGGACTGAAAAATTCGCATATTTATTATTACGACTTCGAATGGGCAGAGTCCGGCAGCAGCCACCCCGATAAGGGCAACCGCGTAAAATACACGAATATCGAAAAGGATAACGCGGACAAAAACAAGCCGTATAAAGTGGGCTTTGCGTACAACGGCGCAACGACGGCGAACAAAGCACCCTATTACGATACTTCTGTGAACGTATATTATATTGACAGCTCGTCAATGCAGAACGACTACTCCATTCCTTCGATGTCCGAAGGACTTTGCACGCTGAACGGCAGAGTTTACGTACTGTTTGAGTCGGGTGCGAAAAAGTACAGCACCTTCGTAAGGCAAGTGCTGACGAACGTGTACAGCTTTATCCCCAGAAGTAAACACTAAACAATTTTATAAAATAAGCGGCGCGGTTCGATTGAAC
>CAMWQS010000104.1 GCA_947176485.1 uncultured Clostridia bacterium
AATATATATTGTGTAAAAATATGTACGATTTAACTAAATTCAAAATTAAAGATAATCCTATAATTTTGGGGCTGGAATCGAGTTGCGACGAAACGGCGGCGGCGGTTATAAAGGGCAGAAAATTACTTTCAAGCCAAATCATTTCTTCGGCAACCGAGCAAGCCAAGTTCGGCGGGGTCGTGCCAGAAATCGCTTCCCGCGCCCATACCGAGGCAGTGGACGAGGTAGTTCGCCGTGCCTTGGACGAGGCGGGTATAACGCTAAACCAAATTGACGCGGTTGCCGTAACCTACGGCGCGGGACTACTCGGTGCACTTTTGGTCGGGCTGTCGTTTGCAAAATCGCTTGCGTATACCTTGGGCGTGCCCTTGATTGCGGTCAACCACATTCGCGGGCATATGGCGGCGGCGTACCTCGTGGATGAAGAATTAAAACCGCCCTTTATCACGCTTTTGGCAAGCGGCGGGCATACGGCGATACTTCACACCAAAACCTATACCGACTTTGAAATTTTGGGCGGCACCTCTGACGACGCGGCGGGCGAAGCCTTCGATAAGGTTGCGCGTGTTTTGGGGCTTTCTTACCCCGGCGGCGTAAACGTCGAGCGGCTTGCAAAGGACGGGCAAAACACCGTTCAACTCCCTAAGTGCCAAGTCAAGAACACGCAAGCCTTGCAGTTTTCGTACAGCGGTTTAAAGACGGCGGTTATAAACTACTGCCACAACAAAGAGCAGAAGGGCGAGGCGGTGGATAAGGAAAACGTCGCTTGTTCCTTCCAACACTCTGCGGTTGACCCGCTCGTTAAAAAGACGGTGGAGTGCTCCAAAGCCCGCGGTATTAAAACCGTAACGGCGGGCGGCGGAGTTATCGCAAACGGATACCTTCGCGCCACACTTGAAGACGAGTGCAAAAAGGCGGGTATAAAATTGGTTCTGCCCGAAAAGAAGTATTGCACGGACAACGCGGCAATGATAGCCGCCGAAGGGCTTATACAATACCAAGCCGGGAATTTCGCACCTTTATCGATTAATGCAAAAGCGCAAATTCCGTTGAAATAAAAAATTACTTCAAATTACTTTACTTATTTTTGCGGTTTGGTTATAATCTAATTACAATTTAATTCAAAGGCGACGATAAAGGACAACGCCGTGCGGACGGAGTTTTTAAGAGAGCTTTCGGTTGGTGTAAGGAAGTAAACTCACCGCGCAGGATATCACCTTTTAGCCCGCATTGCGAAAAGTGTCACTTACGGCACCAAGTAGTTTTGCGCGGATTTGTAACCCGTTACAAGTTACAACAAATGTCAGTTTGTTTTGGTGGTATATAAAAACGCTTTTTTTAAGGTGTCCGGACAAAGCCCCGGATACCTTTTTTTATAAGGAGATACTATGTACAAGAAAGTAGATACTTCGTTAAACTTTATAGAGCGCGAAAAGGAAATTATCAAATTCTGGAAGGATAACGGAATTTTTGAAGAAACCGTTTCTTCACACGAGGGCGGGGAGGAGTTTTCCTTCTACGACGGTCCCCCCACGGCTAACGGCAAGCCCCACGTCGGGCACATTTTAACGCGTGTTATGAAGGACCTTATCCCGCGCTATCAGACGATGAAGGGCAAGCACGTTTTGAGAAAGGCGGGCTGGGATACGCACGGACTTCCCGTAGAGCTTGAAGTTGAAAAGCTTTTGGGGCTTGACGGCAAACAGCAGATTGAAAGCTACGGCATAGAGCCCTTTATAAAGAAGTGTAAGGAATCCGTCTGGAAGTACAAGGGTGAGTGGGAGAAGATGTCCGACCGCGTGGGCTACTGGGTGGATATGGATACCCCTTACGTAACCTACGACGATAACTATATCGAGTCCGAATGGTGGGCGTTAAAGGAAATACACAAGAAAGGGCTTTTATATAAAGGTCACAAAATCGTGCCCTATTGCCCCCGTTGCGGAACTGCACTTTCCTCTCACGAGGTGGCGCAAGGCTATAAGCTCGTTAAAGAAAATTCCGCAGTTGCCCGCTTTAAGGTAAAGGGCGCGGACAACCGCTATATCCTCGCGTGGACGACTACGCCTTGGACCTTGCCTTCAAACGTTGCGCTCTGTATGAACCCCGACGAGCCTTACGTGGAAATCGAGGCGGACGGCACGCACTATATCTTGGCGGAGGCGCTCGTTTCAAAATTTTTCGAAGAATACAAGGTCGTAGATAAAAAGCTCGGCAAGCAGTGGGAGAGGCTCGAATACGAACCGTTGTTCCCCGAAACCACCGAGGAAATCAAGCGCATATCCCCCGCAAGCGCGCCCGCAAAAGCGCACTACGTCGTGTGCGATAATTACGTTACTATGGGCGACGGCACGGGCGTCGTTCACATCGCGCCCGCGTTCGGCGAGGACGACTACAAGGTCGGCAAAAAGTACGGCTTGCCCGTAGTTCAGCTCGTCAACGAAAGGGGCTGCTTCGACGAAAGGTTTGTATCCTTAAACGGCACCTTTGCAAAGAAAGCCGACAAAGCCATTTTGGATAGGCTTGAAAACGAAGGGCTTTTATTCAAAGTTATTCCCTTTGAGCACGACTATCCGCACTGCTGGCGTTGCGACACGCCGCTTTTGTACTACGCAAAGTCGAGCTGGTTTATACAAGTTACCAAAGTTAAAAACGATATAATCAAGTCCAACCGTTCGGTGAACTGGATGCCCGATAACATCAAAGAGGGCAGAATGGGCAACTTCCTTGAAAACGTCATCGACTGGGGCTTGTCACGCGACAGGTACTGGGGAACGCCCTTGCCCGTCTGGGTTTGCCCCGATTGCGGCGAGATAGAGGTTATAGGTTCCAAAAAAGAGCTTAAAGAAAAATGCGGTTTGCCCTTGGCTCAGGATATCGAGCTACACCGCCCGTACCTTGACGACTTAACTTGCAAGTGTCCCAAGTGCGGCGGCAAAATGAAGCGCACGCACGAGGTTATAGACTGCTGGTTCGACAGTGGCTCGATGCCGTTTGCACAGTATCACTACCCGTTCGAAAACAAAAACTTGTTTGAAGAAACCTTCCCCGCAGATTTCATATCGGAGGCGGTGGACCAAACCCGCGGCTGGTTCTATACCTTGCTCGTAATTAACACCATTCTTTTCGGCAAGGCGCCCTTCAAAAACTGCATAGTTTTGGGGCACGTCAACGACAAGAACGGCATAAAAATGTCCAAGCACAAGGGCAACGTAGTTGACCCTTGGTCGGTTTTGGATAAGCAAGGCGCGGATGCGGTAAGGTGGTATTTCTACTCGTCGAGTGCGCCGTGGCTGCCTTCAAGGTTCTCGGAAGAAACGGTTTCCGAGGCGCAGCGCAAGTACATCGGCACGCTTTGGAACACCTACGCGTTCTTCACGCTGTACGCCGAAATCGACAAGTACGACCCGTCAAAGTACGACTTGAAAAAGTGCAAGCTTTCCTTGATGGATAAGTGGATACTTTCCAAATTGAACTCGCTTGTAGAATTAATCGACAAGTCTTTGGCAAGCTATGAAATCTGCGAAAGCTCGCGTGCGTTGCAGGACTTTTCGGACGTGCTTTCAAACTGGTACGTGCGCCGTTGCCGCGACAGGTATTGGGGCGCGGATATGACGGACGACAAGGCGGCGGCTTACACAACGCTGTACACGGTACTGGTAACGCTTGCAAAGCTCACCGCGCCGTACACGCCGTTTATCGCCGAAATGATGTACCAAAACTTAGTTCCAGAATTCTACAAAGACGCGCCCAAGTCAGTGCACCTTTGCGCCTTCCCTAAGCCCGATAAAAAGTATATCGACAAGTCGTTGGAAGACGGCATGGACGAGGTTTACGATATAGTAATTCTGGGCAGAGCGGCGCGCAACGCGGGCAACTTGAAGAACCGCCAGCCCCTTTCCGAAATGTACGTCGTAACCGATAAAAAGGTGATTTTGTCCGAAGAAGAAAAATCTATCGTTTTGGACGAGCTGAACGTAAAAGCCTTTAAGGTTTCGGACAACGCCGAAAAATTCTTGGGCTATAAATTAAAGCCCCAGCTTAAAACGCTCGGACCCAAGTACGGCAAAAAGCTCGGCGCAATATCCGCCTTTTTGGCAAACTGCAACGCGAAGGAAGTAGTGAACGCAGTTAAGAACGGCGGCACTTACGAAATCGCGGGTGAGGACGTTATCTTGACGCAAGAGGACTTGCAGATATTCCCCGAAAGCGCGAACGGCTTCGTCGCGGCGGAGGATAAGGGCATAACGGTTGCGTTAAATTCCGCACTTACCGAAGAACTGATTTTCGAGGGAATTGAGCGCGAGCTCGTTTCCAAAATTCAGAATATGCGTAAAGAGGCGGGCTTCGAAGTTACCGACAGGATAGAGGTTTACTACAAGGCGGACGGCAAGGCGTTAAAGGTTTTGCAAATGGCTTTCTTCGCCCCCGACGTGCTCGCGCAAAAGGTTGCGGAAGGTTCTCCCGTAGGTTTCTCTAAGGAACAAAATGTAAATGGTGAAACCGTAACCTTAACAC
>CAMWQS010000105.1 GCA_947176485.1 uncultured Clostridia bacterium
CAAGTATTGCAACCTCGCCGTGTTCCAGGTGAACGACGGGAAGAGGTGCGCCCCAATAGCGTTGGCGGGCAAAAATCCACTCGCGCAGTTTGTAGGTCGTTGCCTTCTTGCCGCAGCCTTTTTCTTCAAGCCAAGCCGCCATTTTATCAATAGCTTGTTGCTTGTTTAAGCCGTTCAGAAAATCGGAATTTATATGCTTGCCGTCGCCCGTGAAGGCTTCTTTTTCGATATCGCCGCCTTCGAGAACGGGAATAATTTGTAATTTGAATTTCTTTGCAAATTCGTAGTCACGCGTGTCGTGTGCGGGCACTGCCATAATTGCGCCCGTGCCGTAAGAGGTGAGGACGTAGTCCGAAATAAACACGGGAATTTTATTGCCGTTTGCGGGGTTAATCGCGTATGCGCCGGTGAAGGCACCCGTCTTTTCCTTGTTGAGTTCGGTTCTTTCCATATCCGATTTGCTTGCGCAAACCTTTTTATAAGCCTCTATCGCGGCTTTATTGGCGGGGCTGGTAATCTCGTCAACCAGCTTGTGTTCGGGCGCAAGAACGCAATAGGTTACGCCGAAAAGAGTATCGCACCGTGTTGTAAACACGGTGAACTGCTTGTCCGTGCCGTCAACCTTAAAGTCAACCTTAGCACCTACGGATTTGCCTATCCAGTTTCTTTGTGCCGTCTTCGAAGCTTCGGGCCAGTCTATTTCGTCCAAACCCTCCAAAAGGCGTTCGGCGTACTTGTTTATATCGATAACCCATTGCTTCATATTCTTGCGCACTACGGGGT
Source organism: uncultured Clostridia bacterium (assembly GCA_947176485.1). Lineage (GTDB taxonomy): Bacteria > Bacillota > Clostridia > Christensenellales > Borkfalkiaceae > Coproplasma. The sequence goes on from CAMWQS010000105.1 coordinate 784, forward strand.
AACCGCCGCGCTCCGATTTGCCGTCAACGATTTCATCGTTGGCAAGCACCGTACCGAGCTCCTCGCACCAGTTAACTGGCGTTTCCACGTAGCGGGCTAAGCCTGCTTTCATAAGCTGCTTAAATATCCACTGCGTCCACTTATAATAAGAGGGGTCGCAGGTTGAAATGGTCTGGTCCCAGTCGTAGGAAAGCCCGAGCATTTTAAGCTGATTAATGAAATTTTCTATATTTTTCTGCGTAAAAGTTGCGGGATTGTTGCCCGTTTTTATTGCGTATTGCTCTGCGGGCAAACCGAAGCTGTCAAACCCCATGGGGTGAAGAACGTTGTAGCCCTGCATTCTTTTCATTCTTGCAAGAATATCAGTTGCCGTGTAGCCCTCGGGGTGACCTACGTGAAGTCCCGCACCCGAAGGATAGGGGAACATATCCAAAACGTAATATTTCGGTTTTGAAAAATCGTATAAATCGGTATGGAAGGTTTTATTATCGTCCCAATACTTTATCCATTTTTTTTCAACTTTATTAAAATCGGTATAAGCCATAGCTTGCCTCAGTCTTTTTTCTTACAATTATAACCAAACGCCGGCAAAATGGCAAATATTTTTAAATGAAAAGCGTTGACAAAAGGGTTTTATTGTACTAAAATAACAGTACTTGAAAAAAGACAAGTACCGCCGAGGGAATTCACAGAGAGTGCGGGGCGCTGAGAGCCGCATAATTTTCGAAGATAAGGGAAACCACTTTTGTTAATTCAAGTCTTAAAGAGCGGTTTTTGCTATAGGGCAAAAACAATTAAGGTGGAACCGCGCATTCGATTAATTGCGTCCTTAAACGAAGTTTATTTTCGTTTAAGGATTTATTTTTTTGGAGGAAACTATGAATATCGTATTAAAGAACGGAGACAAGTTAGAGGTTCAAGAGGGCGCAAGCTGTTTTAACGCTGCAAGCGCAATAAGCGAAGGGCTTGCCCGCTCGGCAGTTGCCGCAAAGGTAAACGGCGAGCTTTGCGATTTATCGCATGCACTTAAAGATGGCGACGAGCTTGAAATCGTAACCCTTAAAGACAAGGAGGGGTTAGAAGTTTACCGCCACACTTGCGCACACGTACTTGCGCAGGCAATTAAAAACATTTATCCTACTTGCAAGCTCGCAATAGGTCCCGTAATCGAAAACGGATTTTATTACGATATCGATTTTAATACGCCCATTACGCAAGACGATTTTGCAAAAATCGAGAGCGAAATGCAGAAAATCATCAATTCTAAGACGGCTATAGAGCGTTTCGAGCTTCCCAGAGAGGAAGCGTTGCAGCTTATGCACAAGTATAAGGAAAAGTACAAGGAAGAGCTCATTAAAGATTTGCCGCAGGACGCAGTTATTTCTTTCTATAAGCAAGGCTCCTTTACCGATTTGTGCAGAGGACCTCACCTTCCGAATACGGGAAAAATCAAGGCTTTTAAGCTGACATCGCTTACTGGCGCATACTGGCGCGGAAACGAGAAGAACAAGATGCTTACCCGTATTTACGGAACTGCATTTGAAAAGAAAGCTCAGCTTGACGAATACCTCGTTGCCGTAGAAGAAGCAAAAAAACGCGACCATAACAAGTTGGGGCGCGATTTGGGTATATTTATGACCAGCGACGTCGTAGGTCAAGGCTTGCCCATTCTTATGCCTAAGGGTGCTAAAATATTGCAGATTTTGACGCGTTTCGTTGAGGACGAGGAAGCTAAGCGCGGGTTTATGATAACCAAAACCCCCAATATGGCAAAGTCAGATCTTTACAAAATTTCGGGACACTGGGACCATTACCGTGATAAAATGTTCATTTTGGGTGAGGTAGATAAGAACGGAGAATCACCCAAGGGTGAGGAGATTATGGCGCTTCGCCCCATGACTTGCCCGTTCCAGTATCAGATTTACAAAAACGGTTTAAAATCCTACCGCGATTTGCCTTGCCGCTATTCCGAAACGGCAACCGAGTTCAGAAACGAAGCTTCAGGCGAAATGCACGGACTTATCAGAATTCGCCAGTTTACGCTTTCGGACGGACACATTATCTGCACCAAAGAGCAGATTGAAGACGAGTTCAAGCGTTGCCTTGATTTATCGTATCATTTCTTGGACGCGTTGGGAATGAGAGACGACGTAACGTTCCGTTTCTCTAAGCGCGGCAAATCTAAATCAGACAAGTATATTGACGACGACGAGGCGTGGAACAAGACCGAAGCAATGATGAAAGTCATTCTTGACGATTTGAAGCTTGACTACGTCGAGGCAGACGACGAGGCGGCGTTCTACGGACCTAAGCTTGATATTCAAGCTAAAAACGTATACGGCAAAGAAGATACTCTTATCACCATTCAAATCGACTTCGCTGCGGGACACAGCTTCGATATGCAGTACGTCGACGTTGACGGTTCAAAGCAGACTCCTTACGTAATTCACCGTAGTTCTATAGGCTGTTACGAGAGAACGCTTGCGCTTTTAATTGAAAAATACGCCGGTGCGTTCCCGCTTTGGATGTGCCCTACGCAGGTTAAGATTTTGCCTATTACCGACAGAACGCTTGCGTATGCGGAAAAAGTTTGCGATAAGCTTACCTATGCCGGCATAAGGTGCGAGGTTGACAAGCGTAACGAAAAGATAGGCTATAAGATACGCGAGGCTAAGATAGAAAAAGTGCCTTACGTTCTCGTGGTTGGCGACAAAGAAGCTGAGGAAGGTACGGTCAACGTAAACAAGCGCGGCGTTGAAGAAAAGGAAACGGTTGCACTTGACGCATTCCTTGAAAAAGTGGTCAAAGAAGATAAGGAAAAAGTAATTTTCTAAGTCAAATTATTTGACAATAGTTTAAAATGCTGATATTATATTACCGTAAAGCAAAGGCAAACCCTTTCGCCGTACGGAAATTTTGTTCGGCACAATAATGTTTTTAAAGGCTTAATAGCCTTACATTAGTTCGGGTTGCATTTTGCTACCCGAATTTTTTTTGGAAAATTTTTCAGAGAGGTAATGATTATAAAAGACTTTTATTCCGTAAATGAGGCTATCCGCGATAAGGAAGTCAGAGTTATCGGTACGGACGGTGAGATGCTTGGCGTTATGTCAAGTTTTCAAGCACAGAAGCTTGCAAACGAAGCTGAACTTGACCTTGTTAAAATTTCACCGAACGCTGTTCCCCCCGTGTGCAAGATAATGGACTATTCTAAATTCAAATACGAGCAGTCCAAGCGCGAAAAGGAAAACAGAAAGAACCAAACGGTAGTTGAGTTAAAGGAAATCAGACTTTCTATGACTATTGACGTCGGCGATATCGCCGTTAAGACGAAGCAGTGCCTTAAATTTTTAGAGGCGGGCAACAAAGTCAAAGTTTCCATTAGGATGAAGGGGCGTGAGAATGCTCGCGCTTATCAAGGCGTGAAGGTTATGGAGGACTTCTTCGAAGGACTTGGCGGAAAGGCCGTTCAAGACAAGAAACCTTCCACCGAGGGCAGAATGATTATAATGATGCTCTCACCCGTTAAATCGTAAAAAATTAAGTAAATATCATTGGAGGATAAAATTATGCCCAAGCAGAAATCCCATAGCGGCACAAAAAAGCGTTTTTGGCTTACCTCGACCGGCAAGGTTAAAAGACCCCACGGCGGCAAGAACCATAAAGCAGAAACCAAGAACAGAAAGAGAAAGAGAAATTTGCGTCAGAATACGCTTGTTTCTAC
>CAMWQS010000106.1 GCA_947176485.1 uncultured Clostridia bacterium
CCGAGAATTATCGGTGTTTCTTTGATTTTATACTTAGATAAATCGTACATATTTTTACACAATATATATTTAAGCTAATCAAAAACGCTCGTCTTAAAAAAATGTCATTCTGAGCGTTTATTTCCAGAATGACAATGCCCGTCAAAACCTCAGAGATGCGGCGCAATGCTAGGCGCGGGAGCATTTTCGACGGGGAGTTTACTTTGTAGTAAATGACCCTAGAAAAGCGCAGCGCAACAACGCAGTGTGCCGTATATATGAGGTTTGTTATACAGTCTTTTTCAAATAGTCGATGATGAAGCCTTGAATGTCGCCGTCCATAACGCCTTGCACGTTCGTGTTTTCAAAGCCCGTGCGGTGGTCTTTAACGAGGGTGTACGGGCAGAAAACGTAGGAGCGGATTTGGCTGCCCCACTCGATTTTTTTGATTTCGCCCTTTATCTCGGCGTCCGCCGCCTCGCGTTCGGCAATCTGCCTTTCGACGAGCTTTGCGCGAAGGTACTCGAACGCCATCGCCTTGTTTTGAAGCTGACTTCTTTCGTTCTGGCAGGTTACCACTATGCCCGTGGGGAAGTGGGTAATTCTTATTGCGGTTTCGGTTTTGTTGACCTTCTGTCCACCCGCGCCCGACGAACGGTAAACGTCGATACGGATATCTTCGTCGCGTATTTCAACTGAGTTGTCGTCGTCAACCTCGGGCATAACCTCCAAGGAAGCAAACGAGGTGTGGCGGCGTTTGTTACTGTCGAACGGGGAAATTCTTACCAAACGGTGAACGCCCTTTTCCGCCTTCAAAAAGCCGTAGGCGTTTTCGCCGTCAACCTTGAACGAAACGGACTTTAAACCCGCCTCGTCGCCGTCCTCGAAGTCGAGCTCGGTTACCTTAAAGCCTTGCTTTTCGCAGTAGCGGCAGTACATTCTGTAAAGCATCTGCGTCCAGTCGCAAGCTTCGGTGCCGCCCGCGCCCGAGTGCAGGTTTAATATAGCGTTGTTACTATCGTACTTGCCGCGGAGCAGTGCGCGGATGCGCATATTTTCAATGTCTTCCTCGGCGGCGGAAATCATACCCTCTAATTCGGGAATAAGGCTTTCGTCGTCCGCCTCCTCGATTAAATCGATAAAAGCCGAGGCGTCGGCAAGCGCGTCCTCACCTTTTTTGTACGAGGACATTTTTCCTTCAACCGAAGAAATTTCGCGCCCGATTTTTTTGGACTTTTCAAGGTCTTGCCAAACCTCGGGCTTTTCTTGCTCCTCTTTAAGCTCGGCAAGGCGTGCGCCCAAATTGTCGATATCAAGCGCGTACTTTGCCTCCGCCAAGGTATCGGCAAGAGCTTTAAGTTTTAGACGATAGTCATCTGCTTTAAACATAAACGTTCCGTTTAATTATTTATTATCCTTCCAATAGCAACAATCTTTGTATTTCTTGCCGCTTCCACAAGGGCAAGGGTCGTTCCTGCCAACCGTTGCATTTTTGCCGGCAACCTTGGGCTGTTGCTTGCCCTCGATATTTGCCATTAAGTCCTTAGGGGGCTCGGGTGCGTCGCCGATAACGGGCCCCGTAGCGTTCGCCTTTTCGGCTTCTTCCTTTTCCTTTAATTTTTGCTGCATCATTTCCTGTGCCTTAGCCGCAACCGAAGGGTTCATTGGAGCAATGCCGCCGTTAGGGTTAGGGCGGGGTTGGGGTCTTTGCATGGGAACGGGTTGTCCGTTCTGCACGCGCACGATACGGCCCTTCAAAAGTCTTGAAATGGTAGTCGTTTGAACGCGGTCTATCATTTCCTCGAACATTTCGTAGCCCTCTTGCTTGTAGGCAATGACGGGGTCTTGCTGTGCGTAACCGCGGAGACCTATGCCCTTTCTTAACTGGTCCATTGCGTCAATGTGGTCTATCCAGTTCTTGTCAACGCTGCGAAGAAGCTCGTTGCGCTCGACCTGGTGATAGTCAACCTGACCTTCCGTCATTTCGGAAATGTTTTCTATCTTCTGCTCGTAAGCCTTGATAACTTCCTTAGAGATTTTGTTTATAGCGCGCTCGTAATCCCACTTTTCAAGATTTTCACGCGTAACCTCGTAGGTGCACTCGTCGGGGTAAACCTTTTGTTGAAGCGCCTCGTTCAAAGCAACCTCGTCCCACTTTTCGGGCATCTCGTCGGTGTTGACCGCCTCGCCCACTACCTTTGCAACGTAGTCGGGGATATATTTAAGCATTTGCTCGTGCACGTCGGAGCCCTTCAAAACGTTCAAGCGTTCGCCGTAAATGGTTTTACGCTGTTCGTTCATAACCTCGTCGTATTGCAGCGTGTGCTTTCTTATACCGAAGTTTCTGCCCTCGATTGCGCGCTGTGCGTTCTCAACGCTGCGCGACAGCATCTTGGACTGCAAGCACTGGTCTTCGTCGATTTTAAAGACGTTGTAAAGCTGTTTCATTCTTTCGCCGCCGAACCTCTTTGCAAGGTCGTCTTCAAGCGAAATGAAGAATACCGACGCGCCGGGGTCGCCTTGACGACCCGAACGGCCTCTAAGCTGGTTGTCGATACGGCGGGATTCGTGGCGCTCGGTGCCCAAAATGCACAAGCCGCCAACGGCAATAACCTCTTGCTTTTCCGCGTCCGTTTCCTTTTTGTAGTTTGCGTAAAGCTCGGCGTAGCGGTCTCTCGCCTTCTGCTCCTCCTCGGTGAACTCTCTGTCCGCGTAGGAGATTGCAACCTCTATCATGTCGTGGTCGTAGCCTTCTTCACGCATACGCTTTTTGGCGAGGTACTCGGGGTTACCGCCAAGCAAAATATCGGTACCACGGCCCGCCATGTTGGTTGCGATGGTTACTGCGTTAAGTCTGCCGGCTTGGGCGACTATCTCAGCCTCGCGCTCGTGATTCTTTGCGTTTAAGATATTGTGTTTAACGCCGTTGCGCCTTAAAAGTCTTGAAATTTCTTCCGACTTTTCGACGGTTACGGTACCTATAAGAATGGGTTGTCCCTTTGCGTGGCGTTCAACTACTTCGTTGACTATCGCCCTCTTCTTGCCCTCTACCGTGGAATAAATCATATCGGCAAGGTCAATTCTCTGTACGGGGCGGTTGGTGGGAATGGGAACTACGTCAAGTGAGTAAATCGTTCTGAACTCGTCCTCTTCCGTCATTGCCGTACCGGTCATGCCCGCAAGCTTATTGTAAAGGCGGAAATAGTTCTGGAAGGTTACGGTTGCGTGGGTCTTGTTTTCTTCCTTGACCTTAACCTTTTCCTTCGCCTCGATTGCCTGGTGAAGTCCGTCGGAATATCTTCTGCCGTTCAATACACGGCCCGTGAATTCGTCGACGATAAGGATTTCACCGTCGGGCGAAACGATATATTCTTCGCCGTTATGGAACAGCTCGTGCGCCTTCAAGCCTTGCTGAATGTGGTGGTTCAAGTCGGCGTTTTCGATATCGCCCAAGTTCTTTATGCCGAAGAAGCGTTCTGCCTTCTCCGCGCCCTTTTCGGTAATGGTTACGGACTTGTCCTTCCTGTCGATAATGTAGTCCCAATTTTCCATTTCTTCAAGCACGCGCTGAAGCTCGTCTTGGGCAGCCTTTTCTTCTGCGGTGGGCTCCTTCTTCTTCCTTGAAGGTATCTTCTTTTCTGCGTCCTTCTTGTCGTCGTCAAAGCCGCCGTGAAGGTTTCTTACGAACCTGTCCACGTCCTCGTACAGCTTAGAGCTTTCGCCGCCCCTACCCGAAATGATAAGGGGGGTTCTCGCCTCGTCGATTAAGATACTATCGACCTCGTCGATGATACAATAGTTAAGCTCGCGCTGAACCATTGCGGGGATGGAAGTTTTCAAGTTGTCGCGGAGGTAATCGAAACCGAGCTCGTTGTTGGTTGCGTAGATTACGTCGCATTGGTACGCCTTTTTCTTTTCGGCGTCGTCCATACCGGGGACTACTACGCCGACGGTCAAGCCCATAAATTTATGAACCTTGCCCATCCACTCGGCGTCACGCTTAGCGAGGTAGTCGTTGACGGTAACGATGTGAACGCCCTTGCCCGTCAACGCGTTGAGGTATGCGGGAAGGGTTGAAACGAGGGTTTTACCTTCACCAGTTTTCATTTCTGCAATACGGCCTTGGTGCAAGCAGATACCGCCCACTATCTGAACGTGGAAGTGTTTCATTTTTAATACACGCCAGCTTGCCTCACGGAAGGCAGCGAACGCGTCGAACATAATGTCGTCAAGCGTTTCGCCCTTTGCGAGCCTTTCTTTCAGAACCTGAGTTTGGTTTTTAAGCTCCTTGTCGTCCATTGCGGCGTATTTTGAATCTAACGCTTCAACCTTGTTTGCAAGTCTGTTAAGCTTTTTTAACGCGCTGCGGCTGTCCGCGCCGAGAATGAATTTGATAAGTCCCATAAGAAAATTACCTTAAAAATATAATTATTTTTATTTATTTTTCTATTTTACTATATTTTGCCAAATATGTAAAT
>CAMWQS010000107.1 GCA_947176485.1 uncultured Clostridia bacterium
CTTGAAGCACGCGGCGGCTTTTTCTAAACCTCATATAATTAATCTAATTCGAAGGCGCCGGTGTAAAGCTGATAATACTTGCCTTTTTGGGCTATCAACTGCTCGTGATTGCCGCGCTCGATAATTTCGCCTTTCTCTAACACCATAATTGCGTGGCTGTTGCGGACGGTGGAAAGCCTGTGCGCGATTACGAAAACCGTTCTGCCTTCCATGAGTTTATCCATACCTTGCTCGATTAGCTTTTCCGTTCTGGTATCGATGGACGAAGTTGCTTCGTCGAGAATGAGCACGGGGCACTCGGAAACCATGGCGCGGGCAATAGCCAAAAGCTGCCTTTGACCTTGCGAAAGGTTTGCGCCGTCGCCCGTTATCATGGTGTCGTACTTTTCGGGCAAGTGCTTTATAAACGAGTGGGCGTTGGCAAGACGTGCCGCGTTTATACACTCTTCGTCCGTTGCGTCAAGTCTGCCGTAACGGATATTTTCCATAACGGTGCCCGTAAACAGGTGCGTATCCTGCAATACTACGCCTAAGCTCTTTCTTAAATCGTCCTTCTTTATTGACTTGATATCAAGCCCGTCGTAGGTTATAGAACCCGACTGAATGTCGTAGAAACGGTTTATAAGGTTGGTTATAGTAGTCTTGCCGGCACCCGTAGAGCCAACGAAGGCAATTTTTTGACCGGGCTTTGCGTATAAGCTGATATTCTTTAAAATTACCTTTTCGTCGGTATAGCCGAAAACTACGTTTTCGAACCTTATATCGCCTTTAAGCGGAATATAATCGAAGGTGCCGTCGGGGTTGGGTTTCTTCCACGCCCATTTGCCTTCTTCCATTTCGCCGTAGGTTATCGTTACGTCGCCGCCCTTGTCTTCGGGTTCGGTATCGACCATTTCGAAAATTCGCTCTGCACCCGCAAGCGCCATTACTATCGCCGAAAGCTGTTGGGATACTTGCATAACCGGCATATTGAACTGTCTGGAGAACATTAAGAACGAAACGAGCATACCTGCAACTACCGCAACTCTGTTCGCCTCGCCTGCATTCATTACCGAGCAATATACGGAAAGTAGCCCCGTTTCGCCAACGCAATACATCATAATTACGCCGACGACCGCAACCAAAATGTAAGAAAGATAGCCGAGATTGTTGTTGATAGGTCCTAAGATGAACGCATATGAGTTTGCCACTCTGCCTGCGTCGTTGAGTTGGTCGTTGAGTTTTTTGAAATCTTGACGAGCTTTGTCTTCGTGACAGAAAACCTTAATAACTTTTTGACCTTCAGTCATTTCCTCAACGTAGCCGTTGAGCTTGCCGAGGGCTTGCTGGTGGGTTAAATAATATTTAGCCGACCTACCCGCAACGTGTTTTGTTGCGAATATTACCGCAACGAGTACTGCCAACACTACTATTAGTAGTGTTACGCTGTACAAAACCATAAACACGAATATCGCAACCAAGGTTATTGCGGACGAGATAAGCTGAGGTATGGTCTGGGTTAACAGCTGACGCATAGTGTCTACGTCGTTGGTGTAAAGGCTCATTAAATCGCCGTGGGTGTGGGAATCGAAGTATTTCAAGGGCAGATTTTGCATCTTGCCGAACATTTCGATTCTCATCTTCTTCAAGGTGCCTTGCGCGATATACATCATTATGAGGTTATACGCAAAGGACGAAGCCGCACCGACGAGATAGATACAGCCCATCGTGATTACGTTTGGATAGACTGCCGCCCACAAGTCGGTATTTCTACCGCCGAGAAGCGCTTTAATAATATCCGAAACCCTTGAAGCCGCCGTTACGTTAGCAACGGACGCTAAAAGGACGAAGAAAACGACGAAGCAGGTTGCTAATTTGTTTTTTGAAAAGGCGTAAATTATAAGTCTTTTTAAAGTTTTCATGGGGGCTTTGGCGCGTTTGCCGTTGCCCATAGGTGCTCTCGGCATTATTCTTCACCTCCTTTCATCTGCGATTCGTAAACTTCACGGTAAATTTCGTTGGTCTTTAAAAGCTCGGCGTGTTTACCTACGCCAACGATTTTGCCCTCGTCCATAACGATAATTTTATCGGCGTCCTGAACGGAAGCAATACGCTGTGCTATGATAATTTTGGTGGTATCGGGCGCGTACTTTCTGAGCGCGTCCCTTATCTGCGCGTCGGTTTTCGTATCGACTGCGGAAGTGGAATCGTCAAAGATAATTACGTTGGGTTTTTTGAGAAGCGCCCGCGCAATACACAGCCTTTGCTTTTGTCCGCCCGAAACGTTGACGCCGCCTTGACCCAAATCGTAGTCGTAACCGCCGGGGAGGGCGTCGATAAACTCGTCTGCGCAAGCCTGTTTTGCGGCAAAGCGCAAGTCTTCGTCAGTGGCGTTTTCGTCACCCCAACGAAGGTTTTCGGCAACCGTGCCCGAGAATAAGACGTTCTTTTGCAAAACCATCGCAACTTTGTTGCGGAGGGTGTTCATATCGTAATTTTTTACGTCCACGCCGCCCACTTTAACCGAGCCTTGCGTTGCGTCGTAAAGCCTTGGGATAAGCGACACGAGCGAGGTCTTGCCCGAGCCCGTTGCGCCGATAATTCCGACCATTTCACCCGCTTCGATTTTAAGGTTAATATCCGTAAGTACCTTTTCGTCCGCTTTCTGCGAATAAGCGAATTCAACGTTTTCAAACTCGATTGAGCCGTTTTTTACTTCGTAAACGGGTTCTGCGGGCTTAGGTAAAGTGGTTTTTTCGTTCAGAACCTCGCAAATTCTGTCCATACTGCCCTTGGAAAGGAATATGAAGTTGAGGCACATTGCAACCATCATTACGCCCGAAAGAATTTGTGCCGAGTACTGTATAAGCGTTTGTATCTCTTTCGGTTCGATACCCGTACCCCAGCCGTTAAAGTTGCCCACGTACATATTGGAGCCGAGCGTTAAAATCAAAATATTTACGATGAACATCGTAAGCGTTACGCCTGGCATCATTACGGTGAGTATTCTTTCAGCCTTGACGGAGTACTTATAAACGTCGTCCGTTGCGTGGGTCATTTTTTCGATTTCTCTTTCTTCCCTTACGTAAGATTTGACCACGCGGATGGCCGTTAAATCTTCTTGTACGACGGCGTTAAGGTTATCGTACTTCTTGAACATAGTTCTGAAATAGGGGATAACCTTGAACATACAAATACATACTACTATCGCAAGGAAGACTGCCGCACTGCCAAAGATAAGCGCCATCATCGGCTCTATAAACGCAGTCATAATTATCGCCGAAATAAACAAGACTGGCGCACGCACCAGCATTCTTATACTCATCTGATAAGCCATTTGCACGTTGTTAACGTCGGTCGTGATACGGGTTATAAGACTGGACGTGGAATAGTTGTCTATGTTTGCAAACGAGTAGGTTTGAAGATTATTGTACATATCTTCCCTTAAATTGTGTGCAAACCCGCAGCTTGCTTTGGCGCCGAGCTTACCGCCCCACACACCGCAAAATAGAGCGAACAGAGCGCAAACAACCATTAAAACAGCGCAAATTACAAGATGCGTTACGTTAATTTCCGTCCCGAGTTCCGCCAAATCTTGCAGTTGGCCGACGATAAACGTCATAAAATAAGGGATTAAAATTTCCATCACAGCCTCGCCAATCATAACTATCGGGCAGAGGATAGACGGAAGCTTATACTCCCTTACGCTCTTTAATAAAGTCTTTACCATACACACTCCTATCCGCTTAAAAATTAACCGTAATTTTACAAGATATTATACTGAAAATTTGCCGAAAAAGTCAATTGAAATGCTGTTAAATTTTAGTGAAATTATTCGGCGTTTTTATTCATAAAATTGCATAATTTTATAAAAATAAAAAAATTCACGCAGTTTTCATATATATTATCACTGTTTAATGCATTTTTAATACATTTTTTAGTTGACTTACATTATTATAATAATAT
>CAMWQS010000108.1 GCA_947176485.1 uncultured Clostridia bacterium
TTTTCAGCGTGTGCCAAAGTGCGGGCGCACCGTAAAGGGGGGCAAGAAGTTTGTTTTTTTTAAACCCCGCGCGTTCGCCCTTTCCCGCCGCACAAATAATAACGCTAACACTTAAATCTTTCATTCTATTATCTCGTAAAGCGTTGCCGCTTCGTCCTTTTTAACCGTTTCTTTAACGTTCAGAATTCTGAACTTAACCGCGCCGCCCGTAAACTGCAATTCAACTTCGTCGCCTACTTTAATCTGTTTGGCAGGCTTAACTTCCTTGCCGTTCACAATAACTTTGCCCTTGTCGCAAGCCTGTTGTGCAAGGGTGCGCCGCTTCAATATTCTGGATACTTTTAAAAACTTATCAATTCTCATAAATTTCAATTGACAACCTTGATTTTGTGTTGTAAAATAATACACTGAACTAAAATGCAGTTTTAGCGCAATTTTTACTTTTTAGGTAGAAATTTACGCAAAAATGCGGCAATTTTCGCCCCGTTTTTAAGCAAATTTCCTATTCATTATATATTAAATGCTTTCAAATGTAAAGGGCAAAACAAATTTTTTTTGGAACATTCGATTTTTTCCGGTGAAAAGATATAAACGGATAATCGCCACAATGTGAAATATATAACAAGGCAGAAAAGCCAAAAGGAGTTCTTTTAATGAATTTACCGATTCACAAGTATGGCAAAACCGAAAGGAGAAAGTTCGGTAAAATAAACGAAGTTATAGACATTCCCGACCTCGTTGAAATTCAAAGGTCAAGCTATGACGCGTTTATGAAGGAAGGCATATCCGAAGTCTTTGAAGACTTTATGCCCATCACCGACTATTCCGACCATTACGAGCTTTACTTCCTCGAACACTGGTTCGACGAAAAGCCCAAGTACGACGAGAAGGAGTGCCGCAACCGTGACGCTACTTACGCGCTTCCCATGCACGTAAAAATCAGGCTCGTCAACAAGGTAAAGGAGGAGGTCATCGACCAGCCCGTATTCATGGGTGAGTTCCCCCTTATGACGGATTCGGGCTCTTTCATCATCAACGGTGCAGAGCGTGTTATCGTATCCCAGCTCGTCCGTTCGCCCGGTTCGTACAATGCGTCCACGAGGGACAAGACCGGTAAGGAAATTTTCGGTACTACCGTTATCCCCAACCGCGGCGCTTGGCTTGAATTCGAGCAAGACGCACAGGGCGTTTTGTGGGTTCACGTTGACAGAAAGCGTAAAATCTGCGCAACCGTACTGCTGCGTGCCTTAGGCTTCGGCTCGGATAGGGCGCTGCTCGATTTGTACGCAAACGACAAAATGATTGAAAACACCATCGCGAAGGATACCACCAAGTCCGAAAGCGACGGTCTTATCGAGCTGTACAGAAGGCTTCGTCCCGGTGAAGTTCCCACCGAAGCTTCCGTTCGTCAGCACCTCAACAACTTATTCTTCGACCCCCGCCGTTACGACGTGGTAAAGGTCGGCAGATACAAGTTCAATAAAAAGCTCAACCTCTCGTACAGACTCACCGGCTGCAAGCTTGCAGAGGACGTGTTCAACCCCGAAACGGGCGAAATTTTAGGCCACGCGGGTGAAGTCGTTTCGGAAGCTAAGGCTATCGAAATGCAGGACTGCGGCGTGAACGAAGTTTTCGTTCTCGTATCCGACGCAGAGCAAGGCGAAATCAAACACAAAATTATTGCAAACAACACCGTAAACTTCACTGCGCTTTCCAACAAGAGCCATAAAGTGTACGGACTTTTGCCTACCGTTTACTACCCCAACTTCAAATTTATGCAGAAGATTGCGGCAGAGTGCGAAGGCGCAAAGGTGGAGGAAGTTGCGGAAAAATTCCGCGACGAAATCAACGCAATTTACTACACGGCTGAAACTCCCGAAACCGTCGACGAAAAACCCGAGGACAAGAAGAATAGGGAAAAACGCCGTGAGATGCGCGTGAGATTCGTTGCCGGCTGCCAGAAGTTCAACGAGCTTTTCAATTCCGACGTAACCGAAATCAGCGCAGAGGACAAGAAGACTATAAAGCCCGTTATCGAAAAGCTCAACCACAAGCACATCACGGTTGACGATATCGTTGCGGCAATCTCCTCGAATATCGACTTGCAGTACGGCATCGGTACTATCGACAACATCGACCACCTCGGCAACCGCCGCGTGCGTTCGGTAGGCGAGCTTCTTCAAAACCAGCTCCGTATCGGTATTGCAAGGCTTGAAAAACTCATTAAAGAGCGTATGGCAACGCAGGACGCTATGGAAGTTACTCCTTCGGGCTTAGTTAACGTCCGTCCCGTTACCGCAGTTATCCGTGAGTTCTTCGGTTCATCACAGCTTTCGCAGTTCATGGACCAGACCAACCCCGCTGCAGAGCTTACCCACAAGCGTAAGCTTTCCGCACTCGGCCCCGGCGGTCTTAACCGCGACAGAGCTACCTTCGAAGTCCGCGACGTTCACCACTCGCACTACGGCAGACTTTGCCCCATAGAAACTCCCGAAGGTCAGAACATCGGTCTTATCTCCTCGCTTGCAACCTTCTCCAAAGTCAACGAGTACGGCTTTATCATGAGCCCTTACAGAAAGGTAGAGCACACCTACGATAAAGAGGGCAAGGTTATCGATACTTGGGTAACCGACCACGTAGACTACCTCACCGCAGACGAAGAAGACAGATACATCGTCGCACAGGCAAACGAACCGCTCGACATAACCAACCGTTTCCAAAACGAGCATATCGGTTGCCGCCACCGCGACTTAATTACGCAGTACACCGCGGACAAGATGGACTATATGGACGTTAGCCCCAAACAGCTCGTTTCGGTTGCTACCGCGCTCATTCCCTTCCTTGAAAACGACGATACCAACCGTGCGTTGATGGGCTCGAACATGCAGCGTCAGGCGGTTCCCCTTATGAAGACGGAAAGCGCAATCGTTGCAACGGGTATCGAGGGCGCAATCGCACGCGACAGCGGCGTTATGGTTCGCGCAAAGAACGCGGGCGTTGCCGTAGGCGTAGCTTCGGACTGCATCAAAATTCAGGAAGCAAACGGTCTCGTTACCGAATATCCTTTAAAGAAGTTTGCGCGTTCCAACCAAGGCACTTGCCTTAACCAGCGTCCTATAATCAACACGGGCGACAAGGTTGAAGCGGGCGAAATCATTGCGGACGGTCCCGCAACCAACAACGGCGAGCTTGCCCTCGGTAAAAACATTCTCATCGGCTATATGGAATGGGAAGGTTACAACTACGAGGACGCTATCCTCATTTCCGAAAAGCTCGTTCAAGACGACGTATTCACTTCAATTCACATTGAAGAGCACGAAACCGAAGCAAGGGATACCAAGCTCGGCGCAGAAGAAATTACGAGGGATATCCCCAACGTATCCGAGGACGCACTTAAAGACTTGGATGCAGACGGTATTATCCGCGTAGGTGCCGAAGTTCAGCCCGGCGATATCCTCGTCGGCAAGGTAACCCCTAAGGGCGAAACCGAGCTCACCCCCGAAGAAAGACTTTTAAGAGCTATCTTCGGCGAAAAGTCAAGGGAAGTAAGGGATACCTCCTTGAAGGTTCCCCACGGTGAAGGCGGTATCGTCGTCGACGTAAAGGTATTCACCCGTGAAAACAAGGACGAGCTGTCCCCCGGCGTATCTAAGCTCGTGCGTGTATACATTGCGCAAAAGCGTAAAATTCAGGTCGGCGACAAGATGGCGGGACGCCACGGTAACAAGGGCGTTATCTCCCGCGTGCTTCCTCAGGCGGATATGCCTTTCCTTGCAGACGGCACGCCTTTGCAGATAGTCCTTAACCCCCTCGGCGTTCCTTCGCGTATGAATATCGGACAGGTCCTCGAAGTGCATTTGGGTCTCGTCTGCAAACAGCTCGGCTGGAAAATTGCAACCCCCGTATTCGACGGCGCAACCG
>CAMWQS010000109.1 GCA_947176485.1 uncultured Clostridia bacterium
GTATTATGTCAGACATAGGTTCTATGTCAAACGTAATAAAAGTTAAATCGGGGCTTTGAAAGCCCCGATTTAAGTTACCGTACTTACTTTTCTGATTTTATACTTTTTAAATTCCAAATATTATTTGCGTAATCGGAAATCGCTCTGTCGGCCGCAAAAATTCCGGATGCTGCTATATTTCTTAAAGACATCTGATTCCACTTCATTTTATCTTTGGAATAAAGTTTGGAAATTTTATGCTGTGCGTTGCTGTAAGCACCGAAATCCGCCATACACATATACGGGTCGGCAATTGGCGTATCGGTTAACAAATAGTTTGCAATTTCCGCAAACGATTCGCCGTTGAAGCCGATAATCAAAGCCTCGATAATTCTGCGGAGCTTCGGTGATTCGTTATAGAACTTGCTTGAGCTGTAACCGTTGCGCCAGATTTCATCAACCTCGTTCGCCTTATAACCGAATATAAAGATATTCTGTTTACCGACGGCTTGCGCCATTTCGACATTTGCGCCGTCCAAAGTTCCAATCGTAAGCGCGCCGTTTATCATAAACTTCATGTTACCCGTACCGCTTGCCTCTTTGCCCGCAAGTGAAATTTGTTCGGAAACTTCTGAAGCCGGCATAAGCTTTTCAGACATTGTAACGTTGTAATCTTCCATATATACGACGTTGAGCTTATCTTTTACGGCGGGGTTACTCTTAATTTCTGCGGCAAGGTAATTGATTAATTTAATAATCTTTTTCGCCATGTCGTATCCGGGAGCCGCCTTTGCGCCGAATATATAAGTTTTGGGAACGACTTCTTTATTGGGATTATCGTTTAAATCAAGGTACGTATCGATGATGTTTAAAACATTAAGAAGCTGACGCTTATACTCGTGAAGTCGCTTCGCTTGCACGTCAAACAACGTTTCGGGGTTAATAATAAGCCCTTGCTTTTTCTTTGCGTATTCGGCAAATTGCTTCTTTTTAATAAGTTTGATTTCTTCAAGACGTTTTAAAACGCTTTCGTCTTCTTCAAAATTTTTAAAATTGGCAAGTTGTGAACCGTCAAGTTCGTAACCCGTGCCGATGCATTCGTCCAAAAGGGCTGCAAGCTCGGGGTTAGACTGATTAAGCCAACGCCTGTGGGCTATACCGTTCGTAACGTTTGTAAACTTTTCAGGTGAGAAATCGTAGAAATCTTTAAATACAGACTTCTTTATAATATCGCTGTGCAACGCAGAAACTCCGTTTACGCTGTGTCCGCCGTACACCGAAAGGTTCGCCATTTTAATGCGGTCATGTTCGATAATGGACATTCTTGAAATTTTTGCCCATTCTCCGGGGAACTTATTCCAAAGCTGTTCGCAAAGCCTTCTGTTAATTTCCTTAATTATAGAATGAATTCTCGGAATTTGCCTTGCAATTAAGTCCTCCGACCACGTTTCAAGCGCCTCTGCAAGCACGGTATGGTTCGTGTATGCGCAAGTTGAAGTCGTAATCGCCCAGGCCTTATCCCAGTCGTAATAATATTCGTCGATAAGGATACGCATAAGCTCGGGAATAGCCATTGCGGGGTGAGTATCGTTTAAGTGAATTGCTGCAAGCTTAGGCAAATCAGCTATGTTGCCATATCTGTGCTTGTGGTCCTCCACTATATTCTGAATTGACGCAGAACATAAGAAATACTGCTGTTTTAAGCGCAACGATTTGCCAGCATTATGATTATCGGCGGGATACAAAACTTTGGTTATAAGGTCGGCGTCGTTGTCCTCCGTCATTGCCTGATAGTATTCGCCTTGCGAGAACAGCTTCATATTGAAGTCGGTTACAGGTTTAGCCTTCCAAAGCCTTAAAACGGAAACGGCTTCGCTGTCCTTGCCCGATACCATCATATCGTAGGCAACCGCTTGAACTTCGTTACAGTTGATATAATTGGTTTGAAGCCCGTTTTCAGTCCATTTTTCTTCAATTTGACCGTTAAATCTTACGATAAACGACTTATCCGTTCTCTGAGTAAGCCACGCTTCGCCGCCGGGAAGCCAAACGTCAGGCAGCTCTATCTGCCAACCGTCAACTATTTTTTGCTTGAAAAGACCGTATTCATACCTTAACGAATAGCCCATTGCAGGGTAATTTCCCGTAGCTAAGGCGTCCATAAAGCATGCTGCAAGTCTGCCTAAACCGCCGTTACCGAGACCAGCGTCAGGTTCAAGTTCGTACAAATCTTCAAGCTTATAACCGTAGGACTCCACAGCCTTTTCAAAGACTGAGGTCGCGCTTAAATTATATAAACTGTTTTTAAGCGAACGCCCCATCAAGAATTCCATACACAGATAATAAACTCTTTTTGCGCGTCTGGCTTTGACCTTTTTATGGAATTGCTGTCTTTTTTCAAGTAAGATATCCCTTACTACCATAACGACAGCTTTATATACCTGGTCTTTGGTCGCCTCGGTAGGGGTAACGCCGAAATATCTCGACAGCTTACCCTTGATTAAATCCTTGGTTTCCTTTTCGGTAATAGCAGTATTACTCATTTCGTTCTCCTATATTTAAGTAAAATTATTTAAGCATATCCAAATAGAGAGATTCGTAAATTTTAGCCGAACGGTTCCAACTGAAGTCAGTCGTTGCCGCTCTGTACATTAATTTTTTCCACTCGTCTTTATTTTTATAATCGTTCACCGCTTGACGGATAACGTACAACATATCGTGCGCGTTATAGTTTGCGAAGGTGTAACCGTTTTCAAGCGGCTTAATACTGTCGTAAAGTCCGCCGGTTTCTCTTACTACGGGTATGGTACCGTAACGGCACGCTATCATTTGTGAAAGTCCGCAAGGTTCCGACTTCGAAGGCATCAAGAATATATCCGAACCGGAATAAATCTTCCTGGATAAATCCCCGTTGAAAGCTATGTTTGCGCTGAGTTTATCTGGATATCTTCTTGCCAAATCGGTGAAAAATCCTTCGAAATGCGCGTCGCCCGTTCCAAGAATTACAACTTGAACGTCGTCTTGCAATAACTCTTCAATAACCGTAGTTACAAGGTCAAGTCCCTTGTGTGATACGAGGCGGGAAACCATTGAAATAATGGGCGTATTTGCCTTTTGAGGAAGCCCCAAAAGCTTTTGCAGCCCTTTCTTGCACACTGCCTTATTCGAGAAATCGTCGGGTGCATAGTTTGCAAAAAGATGAGTATCTTTTGCGCAGTTGTAGCCTTCGTCGTCAATACCGTTCAGAATACCTGAAAGTTTGAAATGGTTTTTTCTTACTATGGGGTCAAGTCCGTGCGCAAAGAATTCTTCCTTAATTTCGCCGGCATACGTGGGGCTAACCGTATTAAACCTTTCACAGCACTCTATGGCGCCCTTCATAAGATTTATACTGTTCTTATATTCAACAAGATACTGATAGCTTCCGTAAATATCAAACAAATCGCCCAATAAGTCGAGTGAATACCAGCCTTGATATTCTATGTTATGAATGGTGAAAAGTGCGCGTATGTACTGATATTCGGGTCTGAAGCAGTAATTCGTTTTAAGATAAATTGCCGCAAGTGCCGCTTGCCAGTCGTGGCAGTGCATTACGTCGGGATAGAAATTGATTACGGGCATAATTTCAAGCACGCTTCTTGAGAAGAACGCGAACCTTTCGCCGTCGTCAAAATAGCCGTAGCAACCGGGGCGTTTGAAATAGAATTCGTTATCGATAAAGTAGAACGTTACTCCGTCTTTAACGTATTCAAAAATGCCGCAGTACTGATTACGCCAAGCAAGATGCACGTAAATATTGCCTATATAGCTGAATTTATCCCTATCGGACTTTTTAATATCTGCATATAGCGGCAACACTACCCTTACGTCTAAATTGCTGTTTTTTGCAAGCGACTTCGAAAGAG
>CAMWQS010000110.1 GCA_947176485.1 uncultured Clostridia bacterium
CATATTCGTTACTTTTTCGGTATTGAACGAATCAGGCAAGGTGAGTGACGTCAAGCTACTACAATTGCGGAACATACTTTCCATATCCGCGACGTTTGAGGTATCAAGATAATCCAAATTTGTAATAGTCGTTAAATTTGAACATCCTATAAACCAAAAACTCGTAGATGACGGTGCTATGTTAGTTTCGATTACAACCTGTTCAATCGAGCTAGCACTGTCGGACCAACTGCTGTACGCGTTATTAGTGTACGTGCTGTCAATCTGGTCCGACCTTAAAGTAAGCACTCCCCCGTCTAATTTCCAATACACGCCGGTTGTTGTTGAAGCGTGCGCCGTGGTTTTGGGCGCAAGCATAAACGCGCAAGCCAAAACCAGCATAGCCGCGATTATCGCCGACAATAAAATTAAACAAGATTTTTTAAACGTTCTGTACATAATTTAGTCCTCTTTCGTTTTTGCCTTTGTATTGTAACAAAAAACGCCCCCACTGTCAATAAAAAAGCCGCCGCCCTAAGGCGGCGGCTATTTTTACCATATTCAATTTACGCCTTTGCCTTGGTCGAGTGGTAAAGGTAAATACTTCCCCAATTGACGTTCGTTACCCCGTAGACTTCCGTAACTGCAGTCCCATAGCACCCGTCATAGCCATTCATCCCGACTACTATATAGCCTTTATACGTGCCGAAATATTTGTAAATATTAACGTAATCCAAATCCCCTTTCGGCTGTTTGGCTATTTGCCACAGATACGCCTTTTTCAGTTCACCCCTCGTTTCTTTGCTAAGCTTTTCTTCGGGCTGCACGTACGCGCCTTTATAGGGGTTTTTCTCGTTGTAAAAGTCGTAGCAGAAACACGCAATGCTCTTTAAATCGTTTTCGTCAAGCAAGCCTTCTTCGTAAGCCATGCTCATATCGAATAAGGTCCCGGTTAACGTTATGGGTGCCGACCAGTCTTCGTCGTAGTGAAACACGTAAATATCACGGTTGTAATCAGAAATAAAATCTACTACGCCTATATGCATTTTATTTTCGGCAATCAGGCTTTCTTCACTGAAAACGATTACCTCCGCAACGACGTTATTTTCATAGGTGCCGTAATAATTAGTAATTTTTATATCGGACGGTTCAAGCTCAGGTTTGTTTCCGGGTTGGTTATTGTATTTATCGCAATATCCTTTTTTAAAATCACTTTCCTCTTTGGTACTGATTTCGGTTTTCTGCTTATACAGCCCTGCGTAAGGGTTTTCCTGCATTCCGTAACAGTCGTACTGGCGGCAAGCAATGCTTTTCAAATCGTTGTCGTCAAGCCAACCGTTATCCTCATATGCATTGCGCAATCGGGTAATTCTGCCTTTTACTTCTACTTCTTCCGTCTGGTCGTTTCCGCACCCGACGAAAGCAAAAGCTATACAGATTACCGAAACTAACGCCACTAAAACAGCCAAGAGTTTTTTCATACAAAATTCCCGCTCCTTTAATTTTATTTATATTTTAGCATAACTAATATCATTAATCAACCGTATAATTAAAAAAAACGGCGCAAAAAACTTTGCACCGTTTTTATTTACTTTCTCCGGTTTTTACTAAGACAGCATTGCCTTGACTATTGAAGCCGCCCACTTTAAATATGCGGGGACGTTATTATCTATCAGCGTTTTGACGTGTTGCTTGGTTTCGGAAGTCATACGCCCAACGTATTCGAACACGCTGCCGTCGGCTTTGTGCCCGCCTATCGCAATCATCGCCCGCGCATGGTCGCCTATCGCCACGTATCGCCCTATTGCAAGCGCGCCGACGGAAGCGTCGCCTATTGCGATTGCACCCAAGGCAAACGCGCCGAAGCTGATTGCGCCTACTGCAAATATTCCCGCCGCAATCGTACCCACGGCAAACAAAGCCGCCGCAAATACGCCTAACGAAAACAGCAGCCCCAGCGACAGCGTCCCGATGGATATTACCCCAAGGGATAGCACGCCCACGGATATTACTCCGCAGGAGCGTACGCCTATGGCTATAACCCCCTGCGCTTTGACGCCTATTGCGATGAACCCACGCGCATTTTTAGCTACGTGCCACAACGGCATACCCCATAAAGTGCGCTTGCTTTTGCGTTCCTTTATCTTGGGGATACGGATTACAAATGCGGAAGTTTCGTCGTGAGTTTTAGCGGGCTGAGGTTTTTCGTCGTCGACGTCCAAAAGCAGGTAATCGGATGAGCAGTTAAACGTCTCACAAATTTTAATAAGCTTGTCCGTTTCGGGATACGCCAAATCGCTTTCCCATTTGCTTACCGACTGTCTGGATACGCCAAGCAGGTCGGCAAACTGTTCTTGCGTGTAATTCTGCTCCCGCCTGAGCTTTGCAAGCTTGTCGCCAAAGGTCATAATCAATTTCTCCAATTTAACTTTGAGTAAATTATACGCCTTTTAAACGGAAAACTCCACCGCTTTTAAGTTTCTTTACGTAAACTTTGGGTTGCGTTTGCAAAAATACGCCCGTTTAAACGAAGAAAACGGCGCGGTCAACCCGCGCCGTTTTTTATTTACTATTTAATTACTTTCTGGGGTTCTTGATGTTAGCTTGAGCTGCTGCTTTAAAGCGAGAACGCCAGTTGCTTTTTCACTTTTATTATGCGTTACTGTGGGCGTTACGCTTTACCTCGCTGCTAACTTACTTGCGGGGATTTTTAATATTCGCCTGTGCCGCAGCGAGGCGTGCGATAGGTACACGGTAAGGCGAGCAGGAAACGTAGTTAAGTCCTATCTGGTGGCAGAACTCGATTGACGAAGGGTCGCCGCCGTGTTCGCCGCAGATACCTACGTGTAATTCCTTGTTGCTCTTTTTGCCGAGCTTAACAGCCATATCCATAAGCTTGCCGACGCCGGTCGTATCGAGACGGGCGAACGGGTCGCTTTCGTAAATCTTGTTTGCGTAGTACGAAGGCAAGAATTTGCCCGCGTCGTCACGGCTGAAGCCGAAGGTCATCTGCGTTAAGTCGTTGGTACCGAAGCAGAAGAAATCAGCCTCTTTTGCGATATCGTCGGCGGTGAGTGCCGCACGGGGAATTTCAATCATAGTGCCGACTTCGTAGTGAAGGTCGATACCCGAGTTAGCAACGAGCTCGTCCGCGGTCTTAACGACTACGTCCTTGACGAATTTAAGCTCTTTAACCTCGCCCGTCAAAGGAATCATAATTTCGGGAACTACGTTCCAGTCGGGGTGCTTCTTCTGCACGTTGATAGCTGCTTTGATAACCGCCTTGGTCTGCATAACTGCGATTTCGGGATAGGTTACGGTAAGACGGCAGCCACGGTGTCCCATCATGGGGTTGAACTCGTGCAAGTCGGAAATAATCTGCTTAATCTGAGCAACGGTCTTGCCCTGTGCATCTGCAAGAGCCTTGATGTCCTCCTCGTCGGTAGGAACGAACTCGTGAAGGGGCGGGTCAAGGAAACGGATGGTTACGGGCTGACCTTTAAGCGCAGTCATAAGTCCTTCGAAGTCCTTTCTCTGCATAGGCTCGATTTTAGCGAGTGCAGCCTCTCTCTCTTCAACGGTGTCTGCGCAAATCATTTCACGGAATGCGCCTATTCTTTCGGGGTCGAAGAACATATGCTCGGTACGGCAAAGGCCGATACCTTGTGCACCGAACGCCGCTGCCTGCTTAGCGTCTGCGGGGGTATCAGCGTTGGTTCTTACGCCCAAAGCCTTGTATTTATCCGCAAGCTCCATAATTCTGCCGAAGTAGCCCGACTTAACGCTTGCGGGTACGGTGGGAATTACGCAGTCGTAAATGTTACC
>CAMWQS010000111.1 GCA_947176485.1 uncultured Clostridia bacterium
AAAGGGCATATCGATGAAGTTTCTGGTGTTTGCTTGCTTTGCCAAAAGTGGGTGAATGCTGGGAGTAAAGGTTTATGGGAGCTAGGTAACGGCATACCGTAGCCCAACCCATTTACCGTGGAGGCCGTAAGGCATAACGCTTTACGGATTAAACCTGCTATCAGGCGAAAGCTTGGTACAGAGTAGCCTGCCTTGAGTGAAGACAGCGGATAACAGACCCACGGCGATGCTCGTTTCGGCCGAACGAAATCCGCCTATTGCTGTTTGAAATTGTTTTTTGCAAAAGAGGATTAGCTCAGTGACAATTGTCAAGGAAAGCTTCTAGACTGTCTTTATATTAGAGATTAAGGTGTGGACTAAGTGGTAATTCGGTCATACGCAAGTATCCGTACTCTTAAAAGGAAACTGCTTTCTCGGCGACGGAGAGTGAGTGCGGGGGAAATCCTACCGAACCTAAGCCGCAAAGTTTATTTAATATAAACCACTATATTGTTTTATATACGCGCTTTAAAAGTGCGTATTTCTTTTTAAAAGGTTATATGGATAACGACGAACAACAAAATTTAACCTCTCAGTCAGCAAGCGAGCCTCCGTCCGAGGAGGTCGAAACAGCTGCGCAAGAATCGGCGGAAAAATCTGCCGAACAGACGGCGGACGAAACGAAGCCCGCCCGCAAAAAAAAGAAAGCAAAACAGAAGAAAAAGAACAAAAACGCTTGGCTTATCTGGGGTATAAGCGTATTTTTCTTATCGTTTGCTTTAACGGTATTATTCAGCTTTTTAACCGAAATTTCCGTTAAAGGCAGTCCCGCATTCGTCTGTATAATAGTTTTATTAGTACTTTTAGTACTAAATATCAGTTGCGACGTGCTTGCAAATGCGATAATTTCAATCAGTCCCGAAGCCTTCCACGCAATGGCGTCAAATAAGATTAAGGGCGCGAAGCGTGCGGTTACTTTTTGCCGCAACGCGACTAAGCTTTCAAGTATCTTTGCGGACGTCATAGGCGATATCTGCGGTATCGTCAGCGGTGCCGCAGGTGCTGCGCTCGTCGTGGGTGTGGGACTTACGGGTACTACGTGGGAGCTTATAGCTTCCATCGGCATAAGTGCGGCTATCGGTGCGCTGACGGTAGGCGGTAAGGCAATTTTTAAACACGTTGCCGTTAAATACAACAAGCAGATAGTATTCGGCTTTGCCAAATTTACTACCTTCTTCAAAAAGGAAAAGTAATGCTTGAAAACATAACCGGGGCAAAACTTAAAAAAATGACCTTGAAAGAGCTTATAGCTCTTTGCGAGGAGGCGAGGGAGGTTATCACCCAAACCGTTTTGAAAAACGGCGGGCACCTTTCTTCGAACCTCGGAATGGTTGAGCTGACGGTTGCCCTTCATTACGTATTCGATTTTCCCGAAGATAAGCTCGTTTTCGACGTTGGGCACCAGTGCTACACGCATAAACTGCTTACGGGCAGATACGATAAATTTGATACTATAAGGCAGAAGAACGGCATCTCCGGCTTCCCTAAGCGTGAAGAAAGCCCGTACGACTGTTACGATACGGGGCACGCGGGAACTTCGGTTTCCGCGGCTTTGGGTATTGCGAAGGCCCGCGATATTAAAGGTGAAAACTTCAACGTAATTGCCGTAATAGGTGACGGTTCTTTCAATAACGGGCTTATTTACGAGGCGTTTAACAGTCTAAGACTGTTAAATACTAACTTTTTGCTTATTCTCAACGACAACGGAATGTCCATCGCGCCGACCGTAGGCAGCATGCACGAATACCTTGAAATTTTATCGGAAGATATTGCGCACAAGTCCAAGGTTGACCGCCACGCGAAAATCTTCGAAAGGTTCGGGTTCGGTTACGACGGAGTTTACGACGGCAACGATTTGGAGGTTATGATAAACAAGCTGACGGAAGTCAAGGAAAGAATTAAGACCGAGTCGGTTATACTACATATCATTACCAAGAAGGGCAAGGGATACGCCTTCTGTGAGGAAGACCCCGAGGCAACGCACGGGATTTCAAAGGGCAATCCTTCGGCGGTGAGTACGGAATATTCGCAGGTTTTGGGGAATACGCTTACAAGACTTGCAGAAAAAAACGATAAAATAGTTGCGGTAACTGCCGCTATGACTTCCAGCTTGGGGCTTTCGGAATTTTTTGAAAAATACCCCAACCGCTCGGTTGACGTGGGCATTTGCGAGGAACACGCAACTATACTCTGCGCGTCAATGGCGGCGGAGGGACTGAAACCTTACTATGCGGTGTATTCAACCTTTTTACAGCGTTCCTTCGACGAAATAGTTTTGGATATTTGCGAACAGAATTTGCCCGTTACTTTATGCGTTGACCGTGCCGGTATCTCGGGCGCTGACGGCGAAACGCATCAAGGCGTGTTCGATTTATCGTTTTTAAGTTTGATACCGAACCTTACTATCGCCGTGCCAAAGGACTTGAACGAGTTTGAAAAAATGCTCGAGTTCAGCGAGGGCTTCAACGCGCCGCTTGCTATCCGTTATCCGAGAGAGGGTAAAAAGCTTTTCGGCTCTTGCCAAAAAATCGAGAAAGGCAAGTGGGAAACGCTTGTGGAAGGTGACGGCAAGTACGCAATTCTTGCGTGCGGAGAAAGGGTACTTACGCAAGCCTTTATTGCGGCGGAAGAACTTAAAAACGACGGAATAGAAGTAACCGTTATCAACGCCCGTTTCGTCAAGCCGTTGGATACCGAGATGCTTGACGGGCTTAAAGAAAAATTTATTTTGACCGTTGAGGACAATATGCTTACGGGCGGTTTCGGTTCGCTCGTTAACGGGTATTTTAACGGCAAAGATAAGGTTATTAAAAACTTTGCCTATGCGGACGAATTTATTCCGCAAGGGAGCGTTGCCGAGCTTATGAGCGAGCGCGGCGTAAACGGCAAGGACATTGCAGATTATATAAAATCAAATGAGAATAGATAAGTATCTTGCGGAAAAACTCGGTTCGCGCACCAAGGCGGCAACAGCCGTTGAAAAGGGGTTGGTTAAAGTCAACGGTAAAACCGTTGCCCGCTCTTACGAAGTGAAGGAAGGCGACGAAATAGAGGTTGAGGAGCTTGAAGAAAACTTCGTTTCTGCGGGTGGCTTTAAACTTCAAAAGGCTTTAAAAGATTTTTCTTTCAGCGCGAACGGTAAAATATTTGCGGATATAGGCGCAAGTACGGGCGGCTTTTGCGACTGCCTTTTAAAAAACGGTGCAAAAAAGGTTTACTGCATCGACGTCGGCGAAAGTCAGCTTGACAAGAGCCTGTTAAATAAAAACGTAGTGGTCATCGATAACTTCAATGCAAGAAACTTGCACGCGGGACTGTTTGATGAAGAGATTGACGGCGTTACGATAGATGTAAGCTTTATTTCTTTGACTTATATCCTCGGTGCGGTTGCGGAAGTCCTCAGTGAAGGGAAGTGCGTGCTGGCACTTATTAAGCCGCAATTTGAGTGCGAAAGTAAAAGCGTAGGCAAGAACGGAATCGTGCGGGATAAGTCGATGCACGAAAAGATAATTTCCAAGATTTACGACTTTTCGCTGTCGGTCGGGTTGGCTCCGCAAAATCTAACCAACGCGCCGATAATCAAGGGCAAAAATTTGGAATACGTAATTCTTTTTAAAAAGGGCGCAAAAGCCGAAAAAAAGGAAAAACTTATAAAA
>CAMWQS010000112.1 GCA_947176485.1 uncultured Clostridia bacterium
AAACGGTTTGTTTGAAATAGAAAAAGGGCTGCGCACTTTGAGTGCGCGGCGCTTTTTATTTAATTATACTTTTAAAATTTTCTTTACTGCCGCTTGCATCTTTTCAAGTGCGGCTTCGGCGTCGGGCTTGTTGTTCGCCTTTACCGAGAAGTAAATCTTCAGCTTGGGTTCGGTGCCCGAAGGGCGGACGCAGATAAAGCTGCCGTTCTCTAACTCGTAATAAACGCAGTTGGTGAGGGGTGAGCCTATCTCGCTGGTTGCGCCCGTTGCGATATCCGTCTTAATATTTTTGGAGTAATCTCTTACCGTCGTAACCTTGTAAATATCGAACTCGGTTGCGGGCTTTTCTTTAAGTCCGTCGACTACGGCGTTCATTTCCTTCATCGCGTTCAAGCCCTTGAAGGGGATGGATATGTTGCAGTCCAAAACGTAGCCGTACTCGCTGTAAATTTCCTGCAAGCGTTGGTAAACGGTTTTGCCGACGTACTCGTAATAGCAAACCATTTCCGCGCACAGCATAGACGCAACGACGGCGTCCTTATCGCGTGCGTGTGTTCCGCGCAAATATCCGCAGCTTTCTTCAAAGCCGAAAACGTAGGTGTGGGAGTGGTCTTTTTCCCATTCCTTGATTTTCTCGCCGATAAACTTAAAGCCTACGGGCACCTCGAAAAGCGTTACGCCGTACTTCTGGCAAATGGGTCTTGCCATGCCCGTCGTTACGAAGGACTTGACGACAGCCGCGTTTGCGGGCAAATTGCCGTCCTCTTTAAGTCTGGTCAGAATATAGTCCAAAAGGAGTATGCCGACCTGGTTACCCGAAAGTGCCTCGAACTCGCCTTCCTTGTTCTTTACCGCAACGCCGAGGCGGTCGCTGTCGGGGTCGGTGCCGAATACTACGGTCGCGTCGATTTTCTGCGCAAGCTTTATGCCGAGGGATAAGGTTTCCTTAAACTCGGGGTTGGGCACTTCAACGGTTGAAAACTCGGTATCCTTTTTAATCTGTTCTTCAACGACCGTCGCGTTTATGCCTATCTTTTTAAGGATAGTGGTGACGGGGATATAGCCCGAACCGTGAACGGGAGTATAGACGAGTTTTAAATTCTTACCGCAAGATTTAATCGCCTTTTTGGAAATGGTAAGCTTTTTAAGCTCTTTATAATACTTTTTGTCAACCTTCGAAGGCACGGCTTTAATGTGCTTTTTAGCCTGCTCCGCGGTGGGTGCGGGCGCGCCGAGGTAGTCTGTAATTTTCTGTATGTATTCAACTACGACTGCGGTATCGTCGGGCGACATCTGCGCGCCGTCCTCGCCGTAAACCTTGTAGCCGTTGTATTGCTTGGGGTTGTGCGATGCGGTAACCATAATTCCCGCAAACGCGTTCAGTGCGCGCACCGCATATGAGAGCATGGGCACGGGGTGAACGTCGTTGAACTTATAAGCGTTGATGCCGTTCGCCGCAAGCACCTCTGCGGCGGCGGTTGCGAACTCGTCGCTTTTAAGGCGGGTATCGTAAGAGATGGCAACGCCCCTTTTCATAGCGTCCTCGCCCTTGGTTTTAATAAATTCCGCAAGACCTTGCGTTGCGCGCTTTACGGTGTAAATATTCATCATATTCGTGCCGTAGCCGATAATTCCGCGCATGCCGGCGGTGCCGAATTCAAGCTCCGCACCGAAGCGGTATTCGATATCTTCTTTATTATCCTTTATGGCTTCAAGCTCGGCTTTCGCGTCTAAGCTAAGTCGCTCGTCTGCAAGCCAGCTTTCGTAAGTTTCTTTAAAACCCATAAATTCCTCCTTAATTATCATATTACGGCAGGACAAGCCGTAGTACTACTAACAGTTTAACAAATTGATTATATAAAAAAATATTCCCGTTGTAAAGTGGGAATATTAAAAAAATTTATAATTTTTTAATAAATTCATAAGGTCATTCGTCGCCGCGGAAGAATTCTTCACGCGATAAGGGGCGTTCCTTCGCGGGCGAAATAATCGTGTTCTTGTCAATGGAATATTTTATCTCTTCACGGTCGTAGAAGTTTACGAACTCGAAGCAGATAATTATCACGTAGCTTGAAGGAACGGTGAGTAAAAGCCCCACGCCCAGCGTCAGAAGTGCAGCAGCCATATTCAGCGCAAATACGATAAGCACGATAACCGCGAAGTTCGACATTACGTTGAAGGTATTTTTGTTCTTGCGTGAAAACGCGTACTTCATTGCCGCGCCGTGCTTCATTTTGCCGCGGATAAGCGCGGGGAGCCAGTCGGAGGTTACCGTCATCTTGAAGGTGATTGCAAACACGACGGCAAGCACGAAGAGGAACAAGCAGATAAAGAAGTATACGACGTGGTTCAATAAAGTGAAGAACAGGAAGAACATCGCAACGACGATTACCAAATCAAACAGAACCGAAAGGGGCACGTAAATCGCGTTGTATATCGCTGCGCTTTTTAAATTTCTTATAAGCGTACTGAAAAAGGGCTGTTTAGCACGCAAAGCCATCTTGTCGTTGATAATGGAAGCGGTGGCGTAGTTGCCAAGCCCCATAAACCATTTTGATATAACGGTTATAAGCAGAATTAAAAGCCCGCTTAAAATTGCTTGTGAAAGCTTCGTGTTAAAAAGCTCGATAAGCTCGGCATAAGCCGTTTGTACCTTTTCGGAAAGGTCGGCAAGCTCGTTTATCTGCCCGTTCAAAAGTGTGGTTATAAAACCTTTGGTACCCTCGATAATGGTGTTTAACTGCTCGGAGTTGATAAAGGTCTTTATAAACGGATAAACGCCCGCCCAGCATATGAGGCCCGAAATTACGAGCACGATAAGCCTGTATAAAAGCTGTTTGTATATTACGGAGAAATTATCGACAAATACGTGAAAAGAATGTTTAAACTTCATAATTACACCTTAATTTTTCAATTGATGCCCATATATGCCTTAAATAACGACGATTTTGCTGACGAACTTGTCGCCGTTTATTACTAAATAGCAGTAGCTGTTTTGCGAATATCTTGATAAATTGCCGGGGTTTATAAGCGTTACGCCGTCGATTTCGTCTTCGCGGGCGCGGTGGGTGTGCCCGTACAGTACGATTTGGCAATTTTCCTCGTTGCCCCGCATATATAGCTTAGTTAACGTGGTTTTTGCCGAGTATAAATGCCCGTGCGTTGCCAATATTTTTACGCCTTCTACGTTAATTATTACTTCGTTTTCGCCGAGTTTTACGGGGTCGCAGTTCCCGTTTACAAGAATTACTTTGTCCCCGAACTCCTTTTTTATCCGCGCTCCGTCGCCCGAAGTGTCGCCCAAATGAACGATATAATCGCACTCCTTAAAAATACCGTAAAGCCCCGATATTTGGGCCATATTCCCGTGCGTATCCGAAATTATAACCAGTTTTTTCATAAACGTTCCGTTAAATCGGGTATCTTATTTTTGTTGGCGTGGCACTTAACTTGCCGCAAATCAAAGTTTACTGCGCAAATCGGCAAGGGCGCGATAGCGGTGGGAAACCTTGTTC
>CAMWQS010000113.1 GCA_947176485.1 uncultured Clostridia bacterium
GTTTCTAACTGTCCGCAAAAGGCGTTGGCGGTTAAAAAAAGCCGAATTTTAAGGCAATATCTAAGAAAACCGTGATTTGAAAAAACTATAATTTATAAATAAATAGCGCGGCTTTTAAAGCTGCGCTATTTAAATTTTGAACGGAAAGAAATATTCCCTTAATTTTTCCGTTTTGACTTTTCCGTTTAGTCTGTTTATAAGTGCCGAGATAAAACCGTCTTCCTCAGCCTTTTTTACTGCAACGGTAAAAATAACTTCGTTTAAATAGTCGGTGCCGATTAAGTCTGCGTTAGTTTCATTGAAATAACGTATTGCCGTATCAACGGACGAATAATCAACGGTGATTTTAAGCTCCGAACAAGTTTCATAAAGAACTTTTTGCGCCGTATCGAGGTTTTCTGCCGCACAGCCCGAATACGCACGGAGTAGCCCGCCCGCGCCGAGTTTTATTCCGCCGAAATAGCGTGTAACAACCACAGCAACTTCCGCAAGGTGTTTGGACTTTATAACTTCCAAAATTGGCATACCCGCCGTACCTTGAGGCTCACCGTCGTCAGAAAAACGGAGAAAATTGCCGAGCTTATCGCTTATATACGCGTAGCAATTATGGGTAGCGTCAGAATATTTTTTGGAAATTTCCGCAATAAATTCTTTCGCTTCTTCCTCGCTTTCAACGTGGCGCGAGGTGGTTATAAACTTAGATTTTTCAATAATTTTTTCCGTCTGCGCATCTCCCGCAACGGATAGGTATTTTTCAAGCATAATTGCGTTATTTAAGGCATATTTGGGGGTCTATCAAAATTTTGGGGTTATTTTAAGTTGATTTTTATATGAACTTTTTTACCCTTATGGATAACGTCGCCACTCTTTACGGACGCGTTGATATCGGTTACTTTATCGTCGTTTAACGATACGCCGCCTTGCTGGATAAGTCTGCGTGCCTCGCCGTTACTTGCGCAGATGCCTGCCGCAACGAGAACGGGAATTATCGTAGGCGTCTCAACGGAAACCGTCTTTTCGGGAAGTTCTCCACCACCGCCGAACGCCGCTTTTGCCATTGCCTGCGCCTTTGAAGCCTTTTCTTCGCCGTGGACGAGCTTAGTAAGCTCGAAGGCGAGAATTTCTTTCTTTTCGTTTATGCGGCTTGCGTCCCATCCTTCCATTTCGCGGATTTGCTCTACGGGAATGAACGTGAGCATTTTTATACACTTCATAACGTCGTTATCGTCGACGTTGCGCCAGTACTGGTAGAAATCGTAGGGGCTCGTCCTATTCTCGTCAAGCCAAACTGCGCCCTTTGCCGTTTTGCCCATCTTCTTACCTTCGCTAGTCAAAAGAAGGGTGATGGTCATAACGTGTGCATCCTTGCCTGACTTTTTGCGGATAAGCTCGGTTCCGGCAAGCATATTGCTCCACTGGTCGTCGCCGCCGAACTGCATATTACAACCGTACTTTTCACTGAGATGCCAGAAGTCGTACGCCTGCATAATCATATAGTTGAATTCAAGGAAGGAAAGCCCCCTCTCCATACGCTGCTTATAGCACTCGGCGCGGAGCATATTGTTTACGGTAAAACAAGCACCGACCTCGCGCAGAAGCTCGATATAGTTCAAATCGAGAAGCCAATCCGCGTTGTTCACGATAATAGCCTTATCTTCACCGAACTCGATAAACCTTTCCATCTGCTTTTTAAAGCAGTCGCAGTTGTGCTGAATGGCTTCTGGTGTGAGCATGGAGCGCATATCCGTTCTTCCCGTGGGGTCGCCGATATAGCCCGTACCGCCACCGAGCAAAACTACGGGCTTGTTGCCCGCCATTTGCAATCTTTTCATAAGGCAGAGCGTCATAAAGTGCCCGACGTGCAAGCTGTCAGCAGTAGGGTCGAAACCTATATAAAACCTTGCGCCGCCTTTATTTATCAATTCTTTTATTTCTTCTTCGTTCGACGTCTGCGCGATAAGTCCGCGCTCTTTTAATTCTTCGTAGATTTGCATAATATTCTCCTGACTTTTTAAAATTATAGCAAAGCCAAGAGAATTTTGCAATTATTTAAGCTTAATTAATAAAAATCGTCCTTTGTTAAATGCTCACGCGCCTTTTCTATGGCGCGTTTTTCTATCCGAGATATGTACGAGCGGGAAATGCCTAGCTTTTGCGCGACCTCTCGCTGAGGAAGCGCCGCCCCGTCTTCAAGCCCGTAACGCATAGAAAGAATTGTAAATTCCCGCTCTGACAAGAACTTTTTTAAGATGGCAACGAATTTTTCACGCTGGATATTCTTTTCGACTTGGGCAAAAACGCTGTCCTCTTTTTCGGACAAAAGGTCAATTAAAGTGAGCTCGTTGCCGTCCTTATCGGTGCCGACGGGGTCGGTTAAAGAAACGTTGTTCTTGTGCTTTTTACCCGAGCGCAGAAGCATTAAAATTTCGTTTTCTATACACCGAGCGGTGTAGGTTGCAAGCTGGGTGCCCTTGCCTTCTTGGTAGGTGTTGATAGCTTTTATTAGCCCTATTGAGCCGACGGACAGCAAATCGTCCGTTTCAGCCGCGCCGACGTATTTTTTGACGACGTGGGCGACGAGGCGCATATTGTGGCGGATTAAAATTTCCCTTGCCTCGCTATCGCCTTGACGGACGAGAGCAAGATATTTTTTTTCGTCTTCGGGGGAAAGCGGTTTGGGAAAAGTACCCTTATCCTGTACCATTCCCGTGAAGAAGAAAATTTTATCGAACAAAAGACTTAACAAATCAAAAAACATACGCTGCACCTCTTAATCTCGGTTTTATAACATATGATTTCGACAGTTTGTACTATTCTACGATAGGTTGTACTAATTTTCCACAAAAAATTTCCGGCTTGACTTTTTATGCGTCTTATGATATCGTTATTAAAAAAAGAGGTTTACGATTATGAAAAAGAAACTGATTATATTCGTTTCGTTAATTATTTGCTCGCTTGCGTTGTTGCTTGCTTTGCCGGCTTGCGACAACACCGCCGGTAGTTTGCAGTATGATAAAAAATATATAGCTGAAGGCCACGCTAATAACGATAAAGAACGGTATTATCTGTTTCACTCCGACGGAACGGGCATTTACAAGTATTTTTCCTCGGGCTATACCTATGCATATGACTACACCGTTTCTTTCAAATATACATATGCCGACGAGGATAAAACAGCCGTGGTATGTTTGTTCGATTCGGTAGAATACGGAAGCAAAGACACTGAAAAAAGCGTAAGCACTGATTGGTCAGAATTATTGACCGTTTCAAAAAACGTGCTTTGTACTACTAACGGCTACTTCTATATCAACGAAGATTATTTGAAAGAAATACCTAATTTTAACTCTTAATATAATGAAAAAAAAGCCGCCGCGTGCTTGAAGCACCCGGGGGCGTTTTATTAACCTCATTTAATTAAACTTATTAGAAGGCCCCCGTGTTAAGCGGAAAAAACTTGACTTTTTGGGCGATCAACTGCACGTGAGTGCCGCGCA
>CAMWQS010000114.1 GCA_947176485.1 uncultured Clostridia bacterium
CAATAAAGTAGGGTACTTTTTCCGCTACCAAGGTCGGGTAAAACAGCACGTATGCAAGCGAGGGGCAAGCACAAGTGTTTTCGTTTAGCTCGTAAAGCTTGGCGTATATTTTCCTTAAATCTTCTTTATTGACTGAGCGGGTTAAAAATTCTACGTTTTCAAACGTTTTTTGTGCGTTTTCTATGCTTTTTAACGCACTTTCTGAAGCGTAAGGAATAATCCACGTAAGCGCAAGCACGCGAAGGTGCAGTACCTTTGCAAGATAGTATAAAAGGTAAGTGGAATCCTTCCCGCCCGTGTAAAACACCGCAACGTCAAAGCGCGACTTTTTCGAGCGTGGAATTTTGTCAACAATCGGTACAACGCTTTTGAAATTCCTCGTAATATGCTCGCTTGCACATATGGCGCACAGTCCATCCTCGGTAAATTCAAGCCCGGGAATTATGAAATCGTTGGCACAGCACCGTGTGCAAAATTGCGCTTCCGCAAGCGTAAGTGGCGTTTTCTTCGGTTCACGCGGCAAAACCGCACCCGAAGCAATAATCTTTTTCAATTCGGCTTGTTCGTTTTTTGATAATTCCTTGGGCAAGGTAGAGATAATTTTTTTCTGTTTCCTCGTCAGCTTTATGGTATTTCGGTTTAGATTCTCGCCTAACCGTATCCCGTAATAAACAAGGCTTTTTCCGTTGCATTTCCAGCGATTTTGAAGATAGTACATAATAAAATTATATCTCTACCAACGCTGTGTGTCAACTGC
The DNA here is from genome assembly GCA_947176485.1 of uncultured Clostridia bacterium. GTDB lineage: Bacteria > Bacillota > Clostridia > Christensenellales > Borkfalkiaceae > Coproplasma. The sequence goes on from CAMWQS010000114.1 coordinate 758, forward strand.
GGTAATTGACAAAAACTGCTGTGGGTGATAAAATAGTTTTATGGCAGAAATTACCTCTATCGAACCTCAAAAAAAGGATGCGAAACGCTGCAATATTTATATTGACGGCAGATTTTATTGTGGAATTAAGCTTGAAGTGGCGGTAAAATACCACCTTAAAGCGGGTATGCAAATTGAAAAGTCAACGCTTGACGAAATTCAGCTTGAAACCGAAAAAAGCCAAGCTTTGGATAAAGCGTTGACCCATATTTCCGCAACGATGAAGACGAAAAAACAGATAGTCGATTTTCTTGCAAAAAAGGGCTACACGGAAGCCGTTCAAGCTTACGTTCTGGAACGGCTTGAATATTACAAATTCGTTGACGATTACGCCTATTGCCGCGCCTATATAAACGGCGTTGAAGGCAAAGGCAAACGTGCTTTGGAAGCCGACCTTATTAAGCGCGGCGCCGACAGAAAAGCTATTGAAGAAGTTTTGGACGAAGTGGAAGAGGACGACGGCGAGGCTTTGAAAATTTTAGAAAAATATATGCGCGGAAAAGAGTTTTCAAAAGAAAATCTTTACAAGGGCTTTAAATACTTGTTATCGAAAGGGTTTGGCTACGATACTGCCAAATCTGCGCTTTCCAAGTTAGGGGGCGGCGATGAAGATTATTGAACTTGAAGAAGTCGGCTCAACTAACGAGTACTGCAAAGCCATCGACAGCTGTGAAGATTTGTGCGTTTTCGCAAAGCGTCAGACGGCGGGTAAAGGTACTAAGGGCAGAAGTTTTATCTCTCTCGACGGCGGGCTTTACGTTTCCGTTATGCGGCATTACGATAATTTTTCCGCCGAAAACGCCTTTAAAATTATGATAAACGGTTGCGTTGCAGTATGCAAAACGCTTGAAAACTTCGGCATTCATCCCGTTATTCGTTGGGCTAACGATATACTTGTAAACGGCAAAAAAATCTGCGGTACCCTCATAGAAAATACCTTTTCAAGCGGTAAAATTATTAGGTCGATAGTAGGGATAGGTATCAACGTAAAGAATGAAATCTCTTCCGAAATCGAGCAAATTGCCACTTCAATGAAGGAAGTTCTGGGCAAAAATTTAAATCTGCAAGAAGTAAAAAGTGCCTTCATTTCAAATCTTGATTGTGACTTTTCAATTGAAGATTATAAGCGTTATATTAGTTGGTTAGGTCAGTCCGTAACCTTAAAAACGGAAGACGAAGTCCGCGTTGTTAAGGCTGTGGACGTAACGGAAAACGGTAGGCTTCTAGTCGATTGGTGCGGGAATATGCTTGAAATAAGCGCTGCGGAGGTATCTTTAAGGCTATAATGGAAACGGTATTATCAAACGCGCAAATGCGTCGGTCTGACGCTTACACGATAGAAGAAAATGGTGTATCATCCGCTGAATTAATGCACGCGGCGGGTGTTGCAATAGCCGACGAGGCTGAAAACACCGCAAAAGCCTTAAACACTGACGAAATCCTGGTCGTTTGCGGTACTGGCAACAACGGCGGCGACGGTTACGTGTGTGCAGAAGTATTAAGAAAACGCGGTTTTAACGTTGCTGTTTACGCTTTGGAGGGCAAATATTCAGCCGATTGCCAAAGGGAAAAACTTGCCTATAAAGGTCGTTATTTGCGGCATATGTGGGGGGCAATCGTAATTGATTGCATTTTCGGTACGGGTTTGGACAGAAATATTAACGGTGAAATCCATTCGCTTATTGAGGAAATAAATTCTTACGGTGCTTTCGTAATTTCTGCAGATATTCCCAGCGGGCTTTCGGGAGATAGCGGAAAAATTATGGGCGTGTCCGTTCAAGCAAATAAAACCGTTGCAATTGCAGAGTACAAGCTCGGTCATTTTTTAAACGACGGACTTGACGTTTGCGGCGAAGTTGTAAAAAAGGATATAGGCATTTCCGTACCGCAAAACGTTTTAAACGACTGCGCGGTAGCTTACGGCGTAGACGATTTAACGGCTTTTTTCAAGGCGCGCAAACGCAATTCCCATAAAGGCACTTACGGCACGGCAAATTTAATAGCGGGCTCAAAAAAATATATAGGCGCGGCAGCACTCAGTTTACAAGCCGCTTTGAAGTCGGGTTGTGGTATAGTCAAGCTTACGACGGCGGAAGAAGTTATGCTTGCTCTTGCCGCAAAATATCCGCAAGCAATTTATTCGGAAGACGTTGACCTTAACGCAAATGCAATTGCAGTCGGTATGGGTTGTGGGGCAACGCCCGAGCTGTACGATACGATAAAATTACTTTTAAATGAATATTTTGGAACCCTTCTTATTGACGCGGATGGGTTGAACGCGCTTTCAAAGTACGGCGTTGAAATTCTTAAGGATAAAAAGTGCGCAGTCGTTTTGACCCCGCACTTAAAAGAGTTTTCACGCCTTACTAAGCAAACCATTGAAGAAATTTCAAATAATCCTATATCACTTGCCAAGTCTTTTGCAAAAGAATACGGTGTAGCCCTCGTCTTGAAGTCTGCAACGACAGTTATAACAGACGGTGAAAAGGTTGCAATAAACGTGCGCGGAAGTACCGCGCTTTCCAAGGGAGGCAGCGGCGATATTTTATCGGGCTTTTTATGCGGCACGCTTGCCCGTGGGCTAACGCCGTTTAATGCGTCGGGCTGTGCAACCTCAGTTTTGGGCTTGTCTGCGGAAATTTCTTCGGTGGAGAAAACAGATTTTTGCGTAACGGCATACGAT
>CAMWQS010000115.1 GCA_947176485.1 uncultured Clostridia bacterium
TGAGCGGTTTAAGGCGCACGATTGGAAATCGTGTGACGGCTAATACCCGTCCGGAAGTTCAAATCTTCTTCTCCGCGCCAAGGAATGCGCCCGAATCAACGGGCGCATTTTTGTTTAAGATTATGGAAAACGAATTTACTATTAAAAACAAGCCGATAACTTTTAAGCTGGCAATTACTTTTACGGTTACTTCGGTTGCGCTTGCCCTTATGATGGCTTTGATGATTATCGCTTGCCGCATCAATGAAAAGAACGGATTTATTTGGTTTATCGAAGTTATACCCGCCGTGGCTTTGGTTGGGTCGATTTTTGGGCTTTATGTTTTTTATAAAGAGGAGTTTTCTTTAAAAGACGGGCAGTTTAGGTGCGTTAGGGTTTTCAAAAAAGATATAGTAATTAAAGTGAAGACATTGTACTGCGTGTATCTTAGTCCTTTAGGATATAAAACCAAAATAGAATTTATGAACTATAGATGCGAAATTTTTGAAACGATTTACGACGACGGAACGATTTTGCAGGACGGGATATTTTTAGACGCACTTGAACAAATGAGGATATTCATAAAGAGGAACGGTTATGGCGACGAATAAGGAATATATAGATTATATTGCAGAACAGTTTAACGGCGAAGGTTTGACTTTTCGCCCGATGATGGGTGAGTACCTCGTTTATTACAAGGGGAAGTTAGTCGGGGACATTTGCGACAATAGGCTTTTAGTTAAGCCCGTTGAAAGCGCCAAAAGGCTTATGCCCGACGCTGAATACCAGCTACCGTACGAAGGGGCTAAGCCGATGATTTTAGTCGACAACGTGGACGACGGTGAATTTTTAAGGAAACTGTTTGAAGAAATGTATCCCGAGCTTCCCGAACCTAAGCCCAAAAAGAAAGTGCAAAAATGAAGATAATAGGAATAAATAGCGGGGCTTTTAACCCCGTTTTTATTTTATAATTTATGCTTATACCCGAGTTAAGTAATTACATACGAGAATGAATAATTATGCGGCACTATTCGTTTGAAACTGAATAAAAGCTGTGATATAATCATATTCGTAATAAAAATATTCATTTATTTATTTTAAGGAGAAGTATGAATTACGTAGAAAAAGTATTAAAAAATTTGAAAAAACAGAACCCTAACGAACCCGAATTCCATCAAGCGGCAACCGAGATTTTAACCACGCTTGCACCCGTCGTAGAAAAGCACCCCGAGTACGAAAAGGCGGGACTTTTGGAAAGGTTCGTCGAGCCCGAAAGAGTTATTATGTTCCGCGTTCCTTGGGTGGACGATAAGGGCAAAGTACAGGTAAATAAGGGCTACCGCGTGCAGTTTAACAGTGCGATAGGTCCCTACAAGGGCGGCTTAAGATTTCACCCTTCGGTAAACCTTTCGATTATTAAATTTCTCGGCTTAGAGCAGATTTTAAAGAACAGCTTAACCGGCTTGCCCATAGGCGGTGGCAAGGGCGGTTCAAACTTCGACCCCAAGGGAAAATCGGACAGAGAAATTATGGCTTTCTGCCAAAGCTTTATGACCGAGCTTTACCGCCATATCGGTGCGGACACTGACGTTCCCGCGGGAGATATCGGTGTCGGCGGCAGAGAGATAGGCTATCTTTTCGGTCAGTATAAGAGAATCCGCGACGAGCACGTCGGTGTTTTGACGGGCAGAGGGCTAACTTACGGCGGAAGCCTTGTAAGAACGGAAGCAACGGGCTACGGTTTAGTATATATCACCGAGGAGGCAATGAAGGTGCGTGGCGACAGCTTCAAGGGCAAAACCGTGGTTATTTCCGGCTCGGGCAATGTCGCTATTTACGCATGCGAAAAGGCGCAAAGCCTTGGTGCAAAAGTCGTTGCAATGTACGACAGTAACGGTTACGTTTACGACCCTAACGGTATCAAACTTGAAATAGTAAAAGACATAAAGGAAGTTAAGCGCGGGCGCATAAAAGAATATGCGGAACGCGTTGCGGGTGCAACCTATAAAGAGGGGTGCAGTGGTATCTGGACTATACCTTGCGACGTTGCTCTGCCTTGCGCAACACAGAACGAAATTGACGAAAAATCGGCTGAAATCCTCGTTAAAAACGGCGTAAAATACGTTGCCGAGGGTGCGAATATGCCTTCTACTTTGGAGGCTATCAGCGTGTTCCAAAACGGCGGTGTAGTGTTCTTGCCCGCTAAGGCGGCTAACGCCGGCGGCGTTGCGACTTCGGCGCTTGAAATGGCGCAGTCGTCGGGCAGAATGTTCTGGTCGTTCGAAGAAGTGGACGGTAAGCTGAAAAACATTATGATAAATATTTATCATAACATTGACGGCGCGGCAAAAGAATACGGCTATGAGGGCAACTACGTTATGGGTGCAAACATAGCGGGCTTTATAAAAGTCGCAACCGCAATGATGGCGCAAGGCATTGTATAAATATTATATCTATTATATAAACCCGCAGTTTTTGCGGGTTTTTTTCAAGCTTACATTAATTGACAAAATACTACTAATTTGGTAAACTTAAACAGATAAAAGAGAGGAAAGGTATGGTAGAGGTATTAGTAACTGCATTAAACGCCATTGTGCCAATAATTTTACTTATACTTTTAGGCTACCTTTTAAAGCGTTTCAAATTCCTTAACGATAACTTCGTAAAGATAGGAAACAAGTTCGTATTCAGAATTTGCTTGCCGTGTATGCTGCTTTTGAATATCTACGATAAAATGGATAAATTTTCGGATATTCCTTGGGAAGTAGTAATTTATGCGGTAATAGCTATTTTAGTCATTTTCGGATTGGGGCTTGTAACGGCGATTTTAACAACAAAAAAGAAGAACAGGCGCGGCGTTATATTGCAGTGCGCTTTCAGAAGTAACTTTGCAATAATCGGGCTTGCATTGGTTGGAAATTTGGGCGGTGATGAAGCACTTGCCGGTATAATTTCAGCATTCTCTATTCCTTTGTTTAATATTTTGGCTGTTATTTCGCTTTCGGTTTTTGCCGAAGAAGAAAAGACCACGGAAGAAGCGGCAACCGTACAAACGGATACCTCCGATCAAGCTATGGCAGAGGGTGCACAGTATTCTCCCGGTGTTAAAGCAGTTAAATCAAAGCACAGCGTTAAAAATATACTTTTAAATATCGTTAAAAACCCGCTGATTATAGGCGTTTTCGCTGGGCTCGTTTTCGTAGCTATCAGAGAAATCGAAAGGGCTTGCGGCGGCGTTAAAATTGTTGAAGTGGATGGTAAAGAGGTTGAGGTAGTAGTTTTCAGCCTTAAAGAACATTTAAAGTTTCTGTATACTGGTGTAGATTATTTACGTAAAATAGCATCGCCCCTTGCGCTTATAGTTTTGGGCGCACAGTTTAAGTTTACGGCGGTTAAAGGGATGACGAAGGAAATCGTCGTCGGCACCGTTTGGCG
>CAMWQS010000116.1 GCA_947176485.1 uncultured Clostridia bacterium
GCCCCGCACCACCCGAGGACGACGGACAAGACAAGAATGAAAATTAAGTTTTAGCGCCCGCACGATTTTTGTGCGGGCGCTTTAAGTAATTTAAGTTGATTTTTTCGGCGGGCAAGGTTATAATATTTTTATGAAAACTTATAAATACAAATTCACCAAAATGATGACGGCGTTCATATGGACGGGCATTGCGCTTTCGGTGGTGGCGTTCGCCGTGAATACTTACTTCGTTTTTTCCGAAGGAATAGGCTCGGCGGCAAACGCGCTTTATCCCGTTTTAAGGTACGCTTTAATGTACTTCGTTTCGGTGGCGGCGTTCGTGATTTTGCTTAGCTTGATACTGTCCTCCCACTATCAGATTACGGGGACGAAGTTTAAAACGAGCTTCGGAATTATCAAGAGCACTTACGACATTGAAAAAATCGAAAGCGTCGTTCTTGACAGAAAAACGAACAAGCTGAGCGTTTTTTTCGACGATAAGAATTTTATGGTTATAGTCGTAAAACAGGAATGGTATCAAGATTTTATTGACGAGCTGCTAAAAGCCAACAATAAAATTGAATACACTATCAACTCCAAAGAAAACGATATTGACGAAGAAAAGAAATAGTTTAATAAAGGCACGCCGCAGCAGCGGCGCGCCTTTTTAATTATTTTTTATGCTTAATGACAGACGTATGATGTTCTTCACCGGCAAGAAGCTTTAAGATATTTTTGCGATGGGCGAACCAAGTTAAGAAGTTTATAACGAGCAATATAAGAAGTAAAACTACTACCCAAGGGCTTGTGATTTCGTTTTCGTATCTGACGATAAACAGCGCGGCTTGCCAAATGGTGAGCCCGGATACGCCGATAAGCGAACCCATACTGCCCCATTCGGTGATTGCAATGTACAAGAAAACGAAAACGAAAAACGCAAGAACTATGAAAACGAACCACCAAAGGCTATCACCAGAAGCTGTCCGCTCACACGGCAACGCAAACAGGAAAAGACCAAGGGTTGAAGCAATTCCTTTGCCGCCTTTGAACTTCATTGTTACGGGGAAGATATGGCCTATAATTACGAACACGCCGCAAAAATATCTGATAAAATCCGATACAAGAATATCCGTACCCGCGAAGATATAGTCCTTAAAAATTATCCACCCGATAAGCGCAGGAAGCCCGCCTTTTATGGCGTCGCAAGTGAAGTTGATAACGCCGACTTTGAGCCCGAAGGTGCGGGTCATATTCATAGAACCGGGGTTGCCGCTACCTATTTCGCGTATGTCTTTCTTCTTGAAATGGGAGATTAAAACGGCAAAGTTAAAACAGCCGATAAAATAGCATATTACGGCACAAAGCACCAGCCAATACCAGCACTCGGAAAAAGCTATTTCCTGCATATCGTTTTAACCTCCTTTTTTGATTTGCTTGAATGATGCGTTTAATCCTCGCCGTTCTCGCGGGGGATTATTTTAATCGGCGTTCCCGAAAAATCAAAATTCTTCCTTAAAACGTTTTCCAAAAACCTTTCGTATGAAAAGTGTAAAAGCTCGGTCGAGTTGACTTTTATTACGAAAGTCGGGGGTGCAACGGCAACTTGCGACGAAAAATAAACTTTAAGCCTTCTGCCGTTATAGCTGGGCGGCTCGTTGGCACGCACAGTATCGGCAATTAAATCGTTTAAAATACCCGTCGATACGCGGAAGCGCGAATGTGCGTAAACCTCGTCGATAAGCGCGAAAAGCTTTTCGGCGCGCTGACCAGTCTTTGCCGAAACGTACACCGACTTGAAATAGTCCATAAACTTCAAGTCTTCTTTTAATTTAGCGTCGAACTTGTTTATGGTGTTGGTGTCCTTTTCGATAAGGTCCCACTTGTTCATTACGATAACCGAAGGCTTGCCTTCTTCGTGAACGAAGCCGATAATTTTGGTATCCTGCTCAGTTAACCCTTCCGAACTGTCAACGACCAATAGACACACGTCGGCACGGCGAACCGCATCGTAAGCGCGGAGCTGGGAATAATACTCTATCTCATCCTCTACCCTGCTCTTCTTGCGTATACCAGCCGTGTCTATTACGGTGTAGTTTTTACCGTTGTAGGTAAGTTTTGTATCTATCGCGTCACGCGTGGTGCCCGCAATATCTGTTACGATAGTCCGCTCGAAGCCCAAAAGCCTGTTTACAAGGCTGGACTTGCCCGCATTGGGTTTACCCACGACGGCTATTTTTATACTGTCGTCCTCTTCCTGAGCGCCCTTTTCAAACCAGCTTACAGCCTCGTCCAAGACGTCGCCTATGCCCGAACCGTGTTCTGCGGATACTGGATAGGGCTCACCCAAACCGAGGGAATAGAACTCGAAAATTTTGTCTTCGGAATAGTCGTCAATTTTGTTGACGACCAAGATTACGGGCTTTTTACTGCGACGGAGCATATCGGCAACGTCGTAGTCGGAGGTTGTCAGTCCCTCTCTGCCGTCAACGAAAAACAGAATAATCTGCGAGGTTTCGATAGCGACTTCAGCTTGCTTTTTTATTTCGCGCCACATAGTATCTTCCGACCGCATTTCTATGCCGCCGGTATCCACTATCGAAAAGGCTTTGCCCCGCCACTCGCCGTCTGCGTAAAGTCTGTCACGGGTAACGCCGGGCTTGTCCTCGGTTATTGAAATTTTTTTGCCGACTACCCTATTGAAAAAAGTGCTTTTACCTACGTTGGGTCTGCCGACGATTGCAATAAGAGGTTTACTCATAATAAAAACATTTTAAACGAACTGAATTAATTTGTAAAGAAAAAACCCCGCTATAAGCGGGGAATTATTCTTTTTAAATCTTAGAAAGCAAGGTTGATACCGATAAGTCCGAGTACGAGGAAGATTACCGCTACCCAGAAGAACGCCCTTACAACCGCGCTTTTTGAACGCATGTAGTTATAAGCGGGGATAATTACCGCAACTAAAAGTGCAACTTGTGCAACCGTGTTGCAGATACCGGTAACTCTGCCAGCCCAACCAATATGTACGTTAACCTTAGCCAAAAGTCCGAATACGAATGCAAGCATAGCAGCAACAGCCGCAATTACCATAGCTACGTAAGCGCAAAATTTAACGACTCCCCATACGTCGGTAGTTCTTTCGGTTCTGGTTCTTTTAGTTCTCTTTGCCATAAATAGAAGCTCCTTAAAAATTAATTCTATAACAGTATAACAATTTTTATAACCGTTTGCAAGCCTGTGAAAATAAATTTATCTAAATTTCTTGCAGTTTATTTAAAACCTTAGTGAAATAATCGGGAAGGGGCGCTTCGAAGGACATTTCCTCCCCCGTTTTAGGGTGAGTAAGCCGCAAACGCCAAGGGCAGTCGCTTATACACATGGGCGAGACCACGAGACGGTACTAGATCTCGTATGCCGTCTT
>CAMWQS010000117.1 GCA_947176485.1 uncultured Clostridia bacterium
GCATACGATATAATAAAAAATATTCATAACGCGGTAAAACGCTTGACACGAAAAACTTAATCTGATAAATTAAATTCCGTTGAAAGGGAGTAGTTACAAGGTCTACGGCAACAAACCCCGATTTTATAAAAATCGTGCCGTCGCCCCTTAACTTTTAAGGAACAAGACTTTCGACTTAAAGCAATTTAAGTCGGGGGTCTTATATTTTTTCTCCGACATGATAAATATATTATAGAGGTATAAAAATGAATTACGACCTTATTCTGGAAAGTACTGCGGCAACGTGGATAGTAAATATTCTTTTGCTGCTGCTCGGATTTGTGTTTTTGGTTAAGGGTGCTGACTTCTTCGTCGACGGCGCGTCGGGCATAGCGAAGAAGTTGAAGGTGTCAACCTTTATAATCGGTGTAACCGTCGTTGCCCTCGGCACTTCGGCACCCGAACTTGCCGTAACCATCGTCGATGCGCTCGGTAGTACCGGTGAGCTCGTCGTCGGGAACATTCTCGGCAGCAACGTTATGAATATTTTTCTTATTTTAGGCGTTTCTGCGGTAATCTGCAAACTCCCCGTTGAAAAGACCACGCGTTTTATCGATTTGCCCTTTCTCATCTTTACCAGTGCGCTTTTCGTTCTTTTGGGCGCGCTCGGCAATTCCTTTACTTGGTGGGAAGGTTTAATTCTCGTTCTTTTATACGCCGCGTTCATGGCTTATAATATCGTGCTTGCAAAAAAGCAGTCCAAAGTCCTTTTGGAGGAAGCCACCGCAGTTGCCGTGCCCTTCGACGGAGAAAACGCCGCGTCTGACGCAACGCCGTTATCGTGGTGGGCTAAGGTAAAAGCAAAGTACGAAGAGCTGAAAGATAAAGTTTGGTTCTTGATAGTAATCACCGTAGTAGGCTTAATAATGGTAGTTGGCGGCGCAACGCTCGTCGTAAACTCGGCAAGAACGGTTTCAGTCAGCCTTATCGGCATTCCTACCGAAATCGTCGCGCTTACCGTAGTAGCTTTCGGTACTTCTTTGCCCGAACTCGTAACCTCGGTTTCCGCTGCGAAGAAGGGTGACGTAGGTATTGCTACGGGCAATATAATAGGCAGTAACGTCGCAAACGTACTTTTAATCGGCGGCGTAGGCGCGCTGTGCAAAGGTGCGGACGGGTTGCCTTTCACGATGGAAGGCATAGTCAGCGGCGTGGTTGCGCTGTTTGCGGCAGTTTTAATATTCGCTTCGTGCTGGGGCAAAACCAAAAGCCTTGGTAGAATTGCCGGCATAATTATGCTTGTCTGCCTTGCGCTTTATTACGTTTTCGTATTCTTGAATTTGTACGTTCTTCATATCTACTAAGTATAATTCGCCGCCTTTCCGTCAACAATAATGGTAAGGCGGTACATATAATAAAATATACCCTGCCTAAAGAGAGGTTATTTATGACAATTAAGCGCGGAGAACTGTACTATGCAGATTTATCCCCCGTGGTTGGCAGTGAGCAGGGAGGAATAAGACCCGTTCTCGTGGTTCAGAACGACGTGGGCAATAAATACTCCCCCACGGTGATAGCCGCGGCGGTAACAAGCAAAATAAACAAGGCAAAGCTTCCCACCCATATAGAGTTGCCCTCGTCCGCATACGGGCTTGTAAGAGATTCGGTAATTTTACTTGAACAAATACGAACCTTAGACAAGCGCCGCTTAAAGGAAAGAATAGGCGAGCTTAACGAACAAACGATGTCAAAGGTGGATAAAGCCATATTAATAAGTCTTGGATTTGCAAAATAAACGATACGCCGATTAGCTTCGGCGTATTTCTTTATATTTCCACATCATTTTCACCCGTTCTTAATTGACTTTGCGGCAAATTTATAATATCATAGATTATATGACTAAAAGGAAGTTAAAGCCGCATTTCGGCAAATTAAGCATAATATTATTGGTTGTTATCGCCGTGCTTATTGCTGCGGATTTACTTACCAAACACTTTGAGGAAGCGTACGTCTGGACTTCGAACGGCCCCGTATTGGGCGGGCTTATCGATATCAAAGGCACGCGTAACGCAGGTTGTGCCTTCAGCTTTTTGGACGATAACCCCCAAATAGGTCAACCGTTGCTTATTACGGTTACCGCTCTGTTGCTTATAGTAATGGTGTTCGGGTTCGTCGTAATGCCCAACCGCTTCGTTTTATTAAAAGTTGCAATTTCTTTGGTAATTGCGGGCGCGATAGGCAACCTCGTTGACAGAATTGCGTTTTTCTACGTTCGCGACTGGTTCGGTCTGTGGATGTTCGGCAATATCGCCTATTGCAACTTTGCGGACTTTTGGATAGTTATCGGTGCGGTTCTTGCCGCCGTAGATATGCTGTTCATAAACGAAATTGCCGTGTTCCCTCTCACTAAAAAGGCAAAAGAATTCCAAGCTGCAAGGCGTGAGGAGGAAGAGAGGAAAAAGGCAGAAACCGCCTCGACGGACGGCGTAAGCGCGGAAGAACCCGTAGAATTACAGCAAAGCGAAGTAACCGAAATCAAAGACCAAACGGAAGACGAAAATAAATGAAAACCGAAAAATTGACAGCGCGGGATAAATTCACCCGCGCCGATATATTTTTAAGTGAAAATTTAGAGGGCTACACCCGTTCGGCAGTAAAAAAACTGTTTGACGGCGGCGTGTTAGTAAACGGTAAACGAGTAAAGCCTTCGTCGCCTATAGCCGCGGGCGACGAAATAGAGGTAACCTTGCCCGACGCGGTGGAATACTCCGCCAAGCCCGAGGATATCCCTATCGATATCGTCTACGAAGACGCAGACATTGCGGTAGTCAATAAGCCGCAAGGTATGACGGTGCATATGGGCAACGGCAATTTAGAGGGTACCCTCGTCAACGCGCTTTTATATAAGCTTGACAGCTTAAGCGGAATAAACGGCGTTATCCGCCCGGGCATAGTACACAGAATAGACAAAGACACTTCGGGCCTTTTGGTCGTTGCAAAGAACGATGCGGCGCATTTAAGCCTTTCAAAACAAATCGAAGAAAAGACTTGCAAAAGAACTTACCTTGCGCTTTTGGAAGGCGTACTTAAAGATGATAACGGGACGGTTACTACCTATATCGGGCGCGACCCAAACGACAGGGTAAAAATGGCTGTAGTTCCGCCCGAAAAGGGCAAGCTTGCCATAACCGACTTTACAGTGTTAAAAAGGTTTAAAGAGGGGTTTACGCTCTGCCGATTCGATTTGAGAACGGGTAGAACACATCAGATACGCGTTCATGCGAAACACCTTGCTCACCCCGTCGTCGGCGACCCGGTTTACGGAGTAAAAAAGCAAAAGTTTAAC
>CAMWQS010000118.1 GCA_947176485.1 uncultured Clostridia bacterium
TAATTTAACTATGAGTGAAGAAATAAAGGAAAAAAAGAACGGTAAGGAAGTTACCGTTTCAGTATTAAAGCGTGCTTTGGATATATTCTCTGGCGTGGTGCTTCTTATCGCCACGAGCTGGATAATTCTTTTAAGTGCCATCGTAAAGTTTTTTGAAGATTTCCATAACCCTTTCCACGCGGGCAAACGCATATCCAAGAAGGGTAAGGAGTATAAGCACTTCAAAATCCGCACCATGTGCGTTCACGCGGACGAGCTTGAAACGAAGCTTCAAGACGCGGGCTTGAACGAGGCGGAAGAAATTCCTTTCAGAATGGCTAACGACCCCCGTATTACCCCCGTAGGCAAGTTTTTAAGGAGATACTATTTCGATAGGTTCCCCGCACTTTTGAACGTTATCGCGGGTCAGATAACCATTTTCGATATCTTCAAAAAACGGAAAGAAACAATTTAAAATCAAACTAAAAGCCCGACGGCATCGCCGTCGGGCTTTTTCAATACAAAACTTAATCTTTAAATAAGCTTTTAATCATCGTGTTCGCGTAAAGCACGGGCACTATCGTAATCTTGTCTTTGTATTTTAGTACCGACTTCATATTCTTCGCAGGCACCAAGACCTTTTTAAAGCCCATCTTCACGCACTCGGCAACACGCTTTTCGCAGTAGGAAACAGCCCTAACCTCGCCCGTCAAACCCACTTCGCCGAACACCGCAGTGTACTTGTCTATCGGTTTGCCGAAGTAGGCTGAGGCAAGCGCGGCGCACACCGCCAAATCGCAAGCCGGTTCGTTCAGCTTAATTCCGCCCATCGCGTTCACGTAAATATCGTATCCGCCAAGCGCAAGCCCGCACCGCTTTTCCATAACGGCAATTAAAAGCACTAACTTGTTGTAATCAATTCCGAGCGGCATTCTGCGCGGTTGTCCGAACGTCGTCTTTGCAACCAAGGTCTGAACCTCAACGTTCATACACCTTGCGCCCGTCTGCGCGGGGGTAACGGCAGAACCCGCTTCCTCGCCGCGGCTTTCGGACAGAAACACGCCCGAGTAATCGGTTACCGCAATAATTCCTTCGCCCGTCATCTCGAAAACGCCGACCTCGGCAACGTTTCCAAATCTGTTTTTCACCGCACGCAATATGCGGAAATTCTCTTGGTTTTCACCCTCGAAGTAGAGGACGGTATCCATAATATGCTCCAAAACCTTAGGACCGGCAAGCGCGCCCTCTTTGGTTACGTGCCCTACGATAAAGAAAGTTATTCCTCGGCTTTTAGCTATCCGCATAAGCTTTGAGGCGCACTCTCTGACTTGTCCGACCGAGCCCGAAGAGGAGGAAAGGTCGTCCGTATAAACGGCTTGGATACTGTCTATTATGCAAAACTCAACCCCGTCAAGCTCGCTCTCTAAGTCGTCAATGCAGGTCTCGTTTATAATCAGCATATTATCGGAAGCAAGGTTTAATCTCTCTGCGCGCATCTTCACTTGCGAGCAGCTTTCCTCGGCGGAAAAATATAGTACCTTGTGCTTTGCCGAAAGGTGCGCCGCTATCTGGGTTAACAGCGTGGACTTACCTATGCCGGGGTCGCCGCCCAAAAGCACCAAAGAGCCCGCAACTATGCCCCCGCCCAAGACGGTATCGAACTCGGAAATGCCAGAAGAAGTTCTCTCGTACCTTTCAAAGGTAATCTGTGAAAGGGGTTTCGCCCGTCCGCCTAAGGACGGCTTTTTTACGCTTTTGGTATTGTCTGCGGGTGCAATAATTTCTTCCGCCATAGTGTTAAACTTCCCGCAGGAAGGGCACCGCCCAAGCCAGCGCGGGCTCGTTGCCCCGCACTCACTGCACACGAATTCAGTCGTAGTTTTACCGGTCTTAGCCATTTTTCACCTCTCGTAAAGTCGCCACCGAGTGCACGCAAATTCCAAACCCTTCGCCAACGAAGCCCAAGCCCTCGCAAGTTCCCGCCGTTACGGAAATTTTATCTTTCTCCGCACCCGTAAGCTCGGCAAGTCGCGCCACCGCTTTATCGATATAAGGGGAGAGGCGGGGCTTTTCCGCTTGAACCGCCACCGAAAGGTTGTTCACCTTTAAGCCCCTTTCGCTGATAAGACTTATAACCTTTTTCAAAAGCTCCGCGCTGTCAGCACCCTTAAACGCAGGGTCGCTGTCGGGGAAGTAGTGCCCGATGTCTTTCAAACCCGCCGCGGAAAGTATTGCGTCCATTACCGCGTGCAACGCCACGTCGCCGTCGCTGTGCGCAATAAGCCCAGTATCGCACGGAATTTCCACCCCGCACAGCTTAATAAAATTCTGCTTTTTCCCGAACGCGTGAATATCCACGCCGAACCCTGTCAACCCGCAAGCGGCGGTGAAGGGGAGTTCCCTATTGAAATCACTTTTATAGGTCAGCTTAATATTGCTTTCCTCGCCGTCTATAAGCCTTGCAGACGAAATAAATTCCCCGTAAACCGCGCTGTCGTCGGTGTAAACCTTGTCGCCCGCAAGCCCGTAGGCGCGGCGGATATCTTCCGTCAAAAACCCTTGCGGGGTCTGAATGCGGAAGGTCGTATCCCTGTCAAGTCTGTCGGTTATATATCCAAGCTGTCCGCAAACGGCGGTGTCCGTAAGCTTAATTGCCGCAACCGCGCTCCCGAACTTTTTAACCCCGTCAATGCAGTTTAAAATAAGCTCACGCGAAACGAAGGGACGCGCCCCGTCGTGAATTAACACTATTTCGCCCGTAACCTCGGCAAGCGCACGCCTAACGCTTTCGGTGCGCGTCGCGCCACCCGTTACAACCTTGTAATTAAACGGTTTGCACAGTGCCGAAATTTCTTCCAAATCGTATTCGGCGACGGCAACTATAACCTCGTCGACTTTTGGTATATTAAATTTTTTCAGCGTGTGCCAAAGTGCGGGCGCGCCGTAAAGTGGGGCAAGCAGCTTGTTTTTTTCAAAGCCCGCTCTTTCGCCCTTGCCCGCCGCACAGATAATAACGCTAACCTTCTCTTTCAATTTCCGTCCTCGCTGATAATTTCGTAAAGGGAGGCAGCCTCGTCCTTTTTAACGGTTTCTTTAATATTTAAAATTCTGAATTTCACTGCGCCGCCCGTAAATTGCAGTTCAACCTCGTCGCCGATTTTAATCTGCTTGGCGGGTTTAACTTCCTTGCCGTTTATAATGACCTTGCCCTTTTCGCAAGCCTGCTGTGCAAGGGTTCTGCGCTTTAAAATTCTGGATACTTTTAAAAATTTATCAATTCTCATAATTTATTCAAAAAAACTTGACACCTTGATTGTTGTGTTGTAGAA
>CAMWQS010000119.1 GCA_947176485.1 uncultured Clostridia bacterium
CCGCCCTGCGGAACACCCACTGTGTTCGGCTGGGGGGGGTGGGTGTGTTGTTTTAGTACCCCAAAAAAAGCCCCCCGGGGAAATTTCCGCGGGCGGCTTATTTATTCAATTAGTCTTGTAAGTAATTAACGACTTTTGCAAATTCGGTAGTGAGTGAAGCTCCGCCGATAAGTCCGCCGTCAATGTCGGGCTGTTCCATAAGGTCAAAGCAGTTTTTAGCGTTCATGCTGCCGCCGTACTGAATAATAACTTTGTTTGCGCTTCTTTTGTCAAAAAGCTTTCCGATTTTTTTGCGGATATAAGCAATGGTTTCTTGAGCTTGCTCGGGCGTAGCCGTTTTGCCGGTGCCGATTGCCCACACGGGCTCGTAAGCGATAACGACCTTCGTAATATCCTCAATGCCGTTCAACCCGTCTTTAAGCTGTTTGTCAAGCACCTTTTCGGTTTGACCGTTTTCACGCTCTTCAAGCGTTTCACCAACGCAGACGATGGGGGTGATGCCGTTTGCAATCGCCGCCAAGGTACGCTTGTTTACGCCCTCGTCGGTTTCTCCGAAGTATTGTCTTCTTTCGCTGTGTCCTATAATTGCGTATTTAACGCCGTACTCTTTAAGCTGCTCGCACGAGATTTCGCCCGTGTACGCGCCTTTTTCCGCCCAGTGCACGTTTTGCGCACCTATTTTGATTTTAGAGCCCTTTGCCGCCTTAACCATAGCGGGTATTAAAATTGCGGGAACGCAAAGCGCTACGTTGTATCTCGTATCTTTTACGAGGGGCTTTAATTGTGCTATAAGCTCCTTGCCGCTTTCTGCGGTCATGTTCATTTTCCAGTTGCCTGCAATAAAAGGTTTTCTTGCCATAATTTCTCCTTAAAATTTCCATAGACCCCAATATATCCCCCAAATAACGGGGGATATACGGTTAATTTTTTTCGTTTGATATGCGATATCTCAACTTTGTCGATAAAGCAATTAAGATACTTGATTAAACAGAATGTTTATCGTTCAAGCAAGCGATGCCGGGTAAAACCTTGCCTTCGAAAAGCTCAAGCGAAGCGCCGCCGCCGGTAGAGATGTGCGTCATCTTGTCAGCGTAGCCAAGCTGTTGAACTGCCGCCGCGCTGTCGCCGCCGCCGATGATTGTGGTGCACTTGCCGTAAACGCTTGCCAACGCTTCGGCAACTGCTATCGTACCCTGTGCAAGAGTGGGGTTCTCGAACACGCCCATAGGTCCGTTCCAGATAACTGATTTTGCGGAAGCAATTTTTTCTGCGAAAAGCTTTCTCGTCTTCTTGCCGATGTCCATACCCATTCTGTCTTCGGGTATTTCGTCCGAAGGAACGATTTTAGTTTCAATTTCAGCGTCGATGGGGTCGGGGAAGTGAGAGGTAACGACGGTGTCGATAGGTAAAAGGATTTCTTTGCCTTTCTTTTCTGCCTTAGCAAGCATACCTTCGCAGTATTCGATTTTTTCTTCGTCAAGCAGTGATAAGCCTACTTCGTAGCCCTTGGCTGCCAAGAAGGTGTAAGCCATGCCGCCGCCGATAATAAGCGTGTCGCATTTATCCAAAAGGTTATTTATAACGTTAAGCTTATCCGCAACCTTTGCGCCGCCCAAAATTGCAACGAAGGGGCGTTGGGGGTTCTCAAGCGTGTCAGCCATAACTTCAAGCTCTTTTTCGATAAGGAAGCCGCAAACCGCGGTTTTGATTATACCGTATTCAACGATAGCGGCAGTAGAGGCGTGTGAACGGTGCGCCGTGCCGAACGCGTCGTTCACGTAGATTTCTGCGTTATAAGCAAGCTCTTTGCAGAAGCCTTCGTCCTTCTTTTCTTCTTCCCAATGGAATCTAAGGTTTTCCAAAAGCACGGCTTCGCCTTCTTTCAATGCGTCGCGCTTTGCTTTTGCGTCTGCGCCGATAACGTCGGTTGCGAATACTACTTTGCCGCCCAAAAGCTCGTTAAGTCTTGCAGCAACGGGGGCAAGGGTAAGCTTTTTGGGTTCGTCCTTTTTAGCCTTTTCTATAATCGCTTCCTTCGTGGTTTCGCCCGCGTCAACTTTCTTTAAGTCTTTTTTGTTCAGCTTAACTTCAGCTGAGAAAATGGAGTGGGGCTTGCCCATATGCGAGCAAAGCGTAACCTTTGCGCCTGCGTCAAGCAGATATTTAATGGTGGGCAATGCGCCTTTAATTCTGTTTTCGTCGGTAATAACACCGTCTTTCATGGGCACGTTAAAGTCGCAACGAACCAAAACGTTTTTGCCTTTGAGGTCCTTTAAATCCTTAACGGACATTTTGTTCATAGATAAAATCTCCTTAATAAATTTCATTCACAAATTATTATAGTAATTTTTTTATCGATTGTCAATGAAATGAAGTGAAATGCGCGCAGAACTTTTTAATTTAAAAAAACTGTTGTACAACCTTGCAAAATGTGTTATAATTTCAAGCAGTGACTTTTAAAGGTGAAAAAATGAAAATTTGCGTTGCCGGACTCGGCATCATCGGCGGCTCTATATGTATGGCTTTGAAGCGTGCGGGATACGACGTCGACGGATACGATATTTCCCCATTGCCCCCCACATATGCCTTAAATAACGGCATTATTGACGGAATTGCAAACGGTTTTTACAAGTACGATATCGTATTCGTCGCTATGCCGTTTAAGGCAACCGTTGATTTTATTTTGAATAACTCTTTTAAAGACGGCGCAATCGTTTCGGATATTTGCGGCGTTAAAAAGCCGATAGAAAAAGCCGGGTTAAAATCCGTGCGCAATTTTAATTGCGTTGGCTGCCATCCAAGGGCGGATAAAGAGGTAAGCGGTAGAAAGAACGCTTGTGCCGACCTTTTCGACGGCAGAAGTATGGTTATTACCAGCAATAAATGCACCGACATCGCTGCACTTAATACCGTGCGCGCACTGACCAAGGATATGGGCTTCGGGTATATCGTCGAATGCTCCGCCGAAACTCACGATAGAAAAATTGCGTATACCTCTCAGCTTGCGCACGTCGTTTCCAACGCCTACGTCAAAGACGTAGATTTGGACGATTGCCTCGGTTTTACCGGCGGAAGCTTTCAGGATATGACCAGAATTGCCGGCGTTGACGAGGAGGTTTGGGCTACCCTGTACCTTGAAAACGCCGAGAATTTGAACGAGAAAATATCGTCGCTTATAGCTTCCCTTGCGGAAATTAAGGACGCAATTTCAAAAGGTAGCGAGGAAGAATTGAAAAAAATTCTTGCACGCGGGCGCGTACTTTTCGACGGCAGTAAAAAAATTAGCGGTAAAAACGATATTTT
>CAMWQS010000120.1 GCA_947176485.1 uncultured Clostridia bacterium
ACCACGAACAGAATCGTTCCCTAAGAAATTATAAACGTCCGTATCGTTCTTTTCTTCGACTACGGGAGGCACGTTTTTGATTTCTTCCACGCGGGGCTCTTCCATTGCAGGTTGCACTTGAGTAGAATCGGTAAACCCTACTGCGCCGCGCTCTCTTGCGGGCGGAATATAAGGCTCGTCTTGCTTAGGATAGATTTCTTCGGGTTCGGGTTCAACTTCTTCGTGTTGCGGCGAATATGCTTCAACCGGCTCGTTATAACTACCGTAATAAGGTTTTTCTTCTTGCGCGCCGTACGATTGCTCTTGGTAAGAACTGTTTTGAACGGGCTTTTCATCCACAACGTAATTCGTCGGCATCGACGGCGATTCGTTATAGACGTTATATTGATAGCTTTGAGTATAACTCTGCTGTTCAGCAGGCTTGGGCTTTTCGGTTTTACTGGTTGTAAAACTGCTTAAATAATCTGCTTCACTCGTCACAGGATGGTTAAAATATGAATTTTCGTTGAAAATCATATTTCTTCTGTAGCTTTCAGCGGCGAATTCACCCTTCTCAAATAAGATTTTGCGGCCCAAATTCTTTTGGGAAAATTTATTGTCTTTTGCGTTCTCACGCGGGCGCTGTTCAACGGCTTGAGGTGGTTGCTGGGCAATAACCTCCGGCGAATACTCAATTTTGATAGGAGCAGCATCAACAGTGTTTTCCGCATAGCTTTCTTCCACTTCACTGTCTTTAATCTTAACCTTGCGCAGTCTGACTGAAACCGTACCTTTAAACGCCCAAACGGTCAATGCGCAACACAAAACCGTAAGAAGGCTGAAAATTACGTAAGCAGTAATATAACCGCCTATAGCAAGCACGGGATAAACTACTATTGCCGAAACTACCCCGCCAAGCGTATAACCAGAATACCCGTACTGCGCATTTTTGTAACAAGCAGAAATGTACTCGCCGTATCCGTTTATGGGGTAGCTGTTAGTTGAAACAGCGTGGAAAAGCAAAAAGAGCATTATTGCAGTCAAAATAATCGTAATAGTCTTTTTGAATCCGATTTTAAACTTCTTGCCGAATACCAGCCATTCACCCAAATATCCTAAAAGCGCAACCACGAGAATAGAACCGTATCCGAAAACACCGTACATAAAAGTACAGATTGCCACGCCTATTCCCGCAAAAATCGCCGTATGGCTTAACAGCATTAAAAAGACGATAACGCTGAACAACATCAAAGTCATTCCAAACGTTTCTTTCGTCAGAATATATGAAATTTTTTCGCTTTTGCCTTTTTTCTTGTCGCTCACTTTCTAATCTCCGAATTTCAAAAATCCGCTAAAATAATTTTTCCATTTGACATTATAACATAATTTTGAAAAAATGACAACAAAATGAAAAGACAAATTAAATTTATTTATATATAAATAAGCGCGCCGGAAACGACACGCTTAATAATGAATTCTTTTGCTGTAAAACGAACGATTTTAGTAGATTTCAAAAATGAATAATTTTATATGCTCGGTAAAATCAAATTCAGAAGTTTAATTTGCAAATTGCACCCGTTCCCACACCCTAAAAACAGATTGCCCCCATAATATGCGCTAATTAACGCAAATTTTGAATTGAATATTTACAATTTGAGAATTTATTTTGCTAAATTTAAGTTATGTATAAATATTAATTATTTTGAATATTTATAATACTTTTGGCAATGTCGTAAATATCGCCAGCACCAAGAAAAAGTACGGTGTCGCCGTCCCCGACGTGGCGTATAAAATCGGTTATATCTTTTACGTTGTCTCCATAGCGCGATCTTTTTACACTTTGAGATAAAGTGAGTGCACTCCCCTTGTCGTCAAAGTATTCCCGCGCCGCAAACGTGCGGTAAATCAGCAAATTGTTAATACCCGACAATACCTTAACGAACTCATTAAACAGATTTCTCGTTCTTGAATAAGTGTGCGGCTGAAAAACAACGTAAAGCTTCCCGTCGTTCAGCTTTTTTATGGCAGACAACGTTGCGTTTATTTCATCGGGATGATGCGCATAATCGGCAATGCAGCGCGCACCTTTGTACTTGCCTATATTTTCAAACCGCCTTTCAACGCCCGTAAAGTCCGCAAGTCCTTCCTTTATCCTTGCAAAAGGAATTCCTACGGAGCGCGCTGCCGCAATGGCAGCGAGTGCGTTTAAGACGTTATGCTTGCCGTATACGCTTAAGTTTACCGTTCCAAGCTTCATATCTCCATCCATAGCTGTAAAGCCATAGAAGCCGTTCGTGCATGTTATACGTTTGGCACAGAATCTTGCATTCTTCTCACACCCGAAGGTTAATCCCTCCACCTTTAAATCACCGTAAGGAACGATAGCTATTTCAGCACTATCCGCAAATCGCATATACGACAAACGGAGATTTTCCACAGAACCGTAACACTCCATGTGGTCGGGTGCACTGTTTAAAATAACGGCAATATCGGGCTTCAATAACAAAAAGTTCTTTTTATATTCACAAGCTTCGGTAATGAAGAAGTCCCTACCGCTGTAAAATCCGTTTAAAAAGCTTTTATCACGCCCGCCTATATGTACCCCGAATTTTGCACCTGCACACGCAAAAATATGCGCAAGCATAGCCGTGCAAGTCGTCTTGCCGTGACAGCCGGATACCGCTATAACCTTTTTAAAATCACGGCCAACCTCGTACAGTAGTTGCCCACGCGAAAGAATAGTTTTATTAAGTTCCCTTGCCTCAATAAGCTGCGTATCGTTTTCTTTAACTGCATCGGTATAAATTACGACGTCGTAATATTTAACACTACCCTTGCCGTCTGCTATTTCGATTTTTGCCCCGGCTTTTGCAAGCTCCTCAGTATATACCCCCGCAAAATTATCGCTTCCGCCAACCTTTTTACCGCAAGACAGTATATATTTTGCAAGTCCGCTCATACTGACTCCACCGATACCAATAAAATAAAAACTGTCGTAAAACTCTAAAAAACTTTTCCGCATATTAAATTTTATTAATTAATTTAGGTTATTAGCACGAATTTTGCGGTTTTTTTAAAAATTTTGGAAAATTTTTCAAATAAGTATTGAATTTGTTTTACTTTTATTGTACAATGATTTCAATGAAAGTATATTCTGGTAGGTGAATTATGGA
>CAMWQS010000121.1 GCA_947176485.1 uncultured Clostridia bacterium
GGCGCGCTCCGTAAAACTATTTAAAATAATAGGGGTAAGGGGCAACGCCCCTTCCGCATTAAAAACGGTCGTCAAATTGCGCCCCGTGAAAAAGTAACAAGAATTTAGGTGAAATTATGGAAACAAAAGTAACAATTACAATGACTTTGGACGAATACGGAATGTATACCGGGCATTATGCCGCTTTAAAAAAAGTCGAAGCCGAAAACGAAGCGCTGCAACAAGACATTAGGGCGCTTGCAGAAATGGTTTGCAAAGAATTAAAGCCGCTTTTAGACGGCAAAAAGCCCAAGCTCGGCGCGTATGCGGCAAATCTACTTTATGACAAGGCAGAAGCCATTTTAAGGAGCTTAAAACAATGAGAGGTAAAACTTACAAATGCGACGACTGCCCAAATTGCGCGGAATTTTCAAGCTATGTAAAAGCACGTTTTGCGGGTTGGGCTGTATCGAAAGATTATAAGCACGTCTATTGCCCCACCCACGCCCCCAACCACCGAAACGGCGGCGCAAACAAAGAACGGCACAACGTGCCGGCCGGCAGCGGAGTGCAGCTTAACCTATTAGATACAGTCAACTAAAATCAAGGAGACTCTATGAAATATAACCAAGTAATGAAATACCCCGGCGGGAAGTGGCGCATAGCTGAATGGATAATAAGCCATTTACCCGCGCACAAAGTCTATTGCGAGCCGTTTTTCGGCGGCGGCGGGGTTTTCTTCAATAAAGAGCCGAGTTACATAGAAACTATAAACGACCTTAACGGCGATATAGTAAATCTTTTTAAAGTTATTCGAGAACGCCCGGAAGAACTTGCGGCCGTACTTGAATTTACACCTTATGCAAGAGATGAGTACAAGGCTTGCGCCGCCCCCACTACGGACGAAATAGAGCGAGCGCGGCGAACGCTCGTCCGCCATCACCAAAGCTTCGGCACAACAAATAGCGGTCTTAATACTTGGCGTAACAGTCAGACAGCAAATAGCCCACGTTGCGCCGCAACGTGGGGCGCGTTGCCGGAAACGGTAATGCAGATATGCAAACGACTAAAAATGGCGCAAATCGAGAACGTTGACGCGCTCGTTTTGATAGAACGCTATAACGACCCCGATACGCTATTATATCTTGACCCGCCTTATCTGCAGAATACGCGCAAGCGGAATATTTACAAGTGCGAAATGACGGACATGCAGCACATAGAGCTTTTAGAGCTTGTAAAGCAAAGCAAATCTAAGGTTTGCTTATCGGCCTACGATAACGAGCTTTACAACGAACAACTGAAGGGTTGGTACACGGCCGAGATAAAAACGCCGGCGCAGAAGGGCGTTCCTCGGGTAGAAAAAATCTATATGAACTATCAACCCGATTTACTATCTTTTAATTAAGTGCGCCCCCATAAAACAAGGTAAAACAATGAAAACATTTTTAAGTTGGAGCGGCGGCAAAGATAGTTCGGCAAGTATAGTTCTTGCATACGAAAAGGGCATACACCTTGACGGCGTAGTATTTAGCGAAGTTATGTTCGACCATTCGCGCAATATAAGCGGCGAAAACCCTCAGCACATAAAGTGGGTTTACGAAACCGCGATACCTATTATCGAAAAAATGGGCTACCCCGTTAATATAGTACGCTCAAAAGAAGATTATTTATCACTTTTCAACCACCGAATAAGCGGCAGTAAAGTTGCTGAACGAAACGGCAAAAAAGCAGGTTGGCTGTTGGGTGGTATGTGTGCGGCAAATAGCCGCTTGAAAGTGCGCCCAATTATAGATTTTTTTAAAAACGTGGGCGATTATATGCAATTTATAGGCATAGCAGTTGACGAACCCGAACGGCTTAAAAGATTAAAACCTAACTGCAGAAGCTTGCTTGCCGAAAACGGTATTACAGAAAGTGATACATATAAAATTTGTCGTGAATACGGCTTGCTCTCCCCTAATTATGAAAATCGCTGCCGTGGTGGTTGCTGGTTTTGTCCTAATTGCTCTTTAAAAGACTTTGCGCTTCTAAAAAAACAATATCCGGAACTATGGGCAGAGCTTGAAATATTATCACACGATAAAGAAGTTATAAGCGACAACTGTTTTAAATATGGGCGCACGTTTGAAAGTGTGAACCGTGATATAGATTTAATCAATAATCAAATTTCAATTTTTGAATATCTTGGTGGTTTGTAAGATTTTAATAATATTTTGCAAACCACATAATGCCCGCATAAAAATACGGGCAAAACCGAAAAATTTAATCTTTTATATATCGGCAAGAAAAAAATGAGGTCTTGACGTTTTATAAAAGTACGCTTTTTTCGGGTTTTCAATTCCATAAGACCCGACCGAGCGGCAAGTCGTAAAACTGTCGGGAGCAGGGCACTCCACCGCTATTACGAAAAAATGCTCACGGGGCGTGGCTAGCGTCCTTACGGTAACGTTAAACAATATTAAGTGGCGGACTTCTGGCGCGCAAGTGCGGGAATTTATCGCCGTGTTTGCTCTGGGCAGAAGTAGAGCGCAAGAACACGGCGGACAAGCTCTTTCGGCATACGATGACGAAGGACGGCGTTTCCCCTTGTCAAGGGGATAACCACGCTCTAAGCGGCGCCAATTCAAAAGGACGGGCATTTTTGAGCGTGGTTACAGCTTAACCGCTTCTAAAACGCCGTTAAAGCCCCAAAATAGCCATTATGCGGGCAAGTATGAACGGACGCGAGGAAAGAGCGCGAGAAAACCTCTGCGGGTTGTCTCGCGTAGTTCTCGCAAGAGAACGTGTTCCCAACCTCACGCAAGTGAGGTTATATTCTACACCATATTTTGTTTGACTTAGCGGGCGGGCTTGTGATAATATTAAACCACGGAGCAAGGCTTCCCGAAATGTCAGCGCAAGTGTCAAAGTTTTATGCGATACTTCAACCACAATATGTAGTGTGTTTTGAAACTTTTCGCTTGCTGTATCTTGTGCCTCTCCCCGCGTCGTCGGGCTTGACATGCAAGAGGTCGATGGTTCGAGCCCATTTGTTCCCACCATACGAGGGGATATAGCACAGTTGGTAGCGCGATACGTTCGCAACGTATAGGTCAGGG
>CAMWQS010000122.1 GCA_947176485.1 uncultured Clostridia bacterium
ATGCTACTCCGTTTATTAAATTATAAAAGTATTATAAAATGTAGCCCAATGAAATGTCAAGCAATTAACGCGCCAATTAACATCATACGAAGCGCTTCCATATTTGCGATTTCCATATAAATATCCAAAGCAACCTTCCCACCGTTTATAACCACGATTCTGTCTGCAAGGCGCAACGCTTCATCCACGGAGTGAGTAACGAAAAGCGCGGTGCGGCGGCTTTCACTTAAAATCTGCAAAAACTGCTGTGAAATATCCATTTGCAGCTTTACGTCAAGGGAAGAAAACGGCTCGTCCATTAAAATCAAGTCGCTGTCGAAAAGAAAGGCGCGGGCTATGGAAACGCGCTGTGCCTGCCCGCCCGAGAGTGCGACCGGATAGGCGTCCTTTTTGTCGGTTAAACGGACTTTTTCAAGCACCTCGTCAATAGCCTTTTCGTCCTTACAGATAAGTTTAAGGTTGCCGCCAACGGTTAAATTGGGCACTAAACGCGGGGTTTGAAAAATATACGAGCACTTGGTTTTTGTAATTTCGCCTTCGTAGTCGGTGAGCCCCGCTATGCAGTTTAAAAGGGTAGTTTTGCCGCAACCGCTTTCGCCGAGAATACAGGTTACCTCCCCCTCTTTAAGTTCAAGGTTAAAATTTTCGTACACGGTGAGGGCGCCGTAGCGTTTCGTGAGATTTTTAATTTGTATCATTTTACACCCCCACGCCACTTTGAATTTATTCTTTTAAGCTGTGAAAAAGCGATATCCGCTACAAGCCCCAACAAAACGGCGATAAGCGTTAAGGCGGCAAGGCGGGGAACTTCAAGGAAGCTTCTTGCGCTTTGCATCATACCGCCAAGGCTTTTATAGGTATTTGACAAAACCTCCGCCGAAATCATAACCTTTATGCCCAAAGATACGTTTGCACCCGTCTGAGAAAAGATATCGGGCGAAATTTGCGGCAGATATATTTTGAAAAGTCTTTCCTTTTTAGAAACGCCGTACAGCTTTGCCATTTGGATAAGTCCGCCGTCCACGTTTTCGGTTGCCGCAACCATTTGAGAGTAAATCATAGGGAAAAGCACTAAAAAAGTTACTATTACGGGCGCAACTTTCGCGCTTGTCCATATGAGCAATATTAAAATTATTGCGAGCGTGGGCACGGTGCGCAAAAAGACCATAAACGGCTTTATGAACGCAGCCGCCGTTTTACTTAACGCCGAAGCGGCGGCAAGAAGCGCCGCAAGAAGAAACGACAAAACGAAGGCTTCAAGCGTTCTTAAAAACGTGAAGGCAAACGCCGTCCAGAATTCACCCGAACAAAGGCAGCCCCAAAGGCTGACCATAGTATCCGGAAACGACGGAACGACGTAATCGTTCTTTACCGAATAATAGGCGATTATCCAGATTAGCCACATTATAAGCACTGCGGCAACCGAAAAAATTATATTAAGTTTTCGCTCCTTGAAAAACCCTTTCATGCCAAAACTTCGAAGTCTATTCCGTTATCTTTTAAAATTGTTTTTAACGTGAGCCCTGGCACTTGGGCAAGGTTGACTACCCCCACCGTTTTGCCGCGCAAGGAAGAAATATTTTGCTTAGTGATTTGTTCGCCGCCGTTGGAAACGATAAACAGATTACCGTGAGTGAGCGTG
The DNA here is from genome assembly GCA_947176485.1 of uncultured Clostridia bacterium. Classification (GTDB taxonomy): domain Bacteria; phylum Bacillota; class Clostridia; order Christensenellales; family Borkfalkiaceae; genus Coproplasma. The sequence goes on from CAMWQS010000122.1 coordinate 1,643, forward strand.
CCGAGCATCGTATATTTTTCGCCGCTGCCCAAAAGCTTGACGGCAAGACTTACGGGAAGAACGCATATATCCGCCTTAGGAGATGCGCCCGTTACGAAAGTTTGTATTGTGGTTGGGTTAACGACTTTGTACTCTATTTCGGCACAGTTAACCGTTTCGTCGGTTGACATAAGCTTTGCAAGCCCCAAAGCGGGCGCGCCGTTGGGTGCGTAAACGCTTATTTTACCGTTATATTGCAAAGCACCGTAAGACGCGTCCTCTACGAAGAATTTATCGCTTGGCGTGCCGAAGCTCGTATCACTTATCGCGTTGAGCTTTTGGATAAAAGATTTAACTTCTTCCTTACAATTCCACGCGTCAACGAAGTTGACCGAACAATTTTTGATTACTTCCTTCGAAAGGTTTTTGGCGTTAAAGGTTGGCGTCATACCATCGCTTAAATGCGAGCTTACCGCGTTGACTACGGCTTCGGGCGAGGTTGCCTCGTCAAGAAGCCAGTCCGCGCCGTCTTTAAGCCGTGAAGGTAACGACTGAGCCACATAGCTGACCAACTCATTCTTTACAACCACGACGGCTTGGGGATAGCCGCTTTCACCGCCGTAAAGGCTTTGCAAATCGCCGGCGAACGACAAAGTGCTTATTGCGTTTACCTTGGTGCTTGCCGCAGGTTCGGGAATTACGAAATAATCTATATCGTTGCGCACGCCCACCTCCGCTGCGGTTACGTCAACGAGGTTTACTGCTTCGGCGCTTTCGGGTTTGGTGCAAGCCGAAAAGCCGAGGGCGGATACGCCGACTAAAACCGTGCTTAAAACTGCTGTTAAAAGTTTTTTCATATATGTCTTCCTTTATGCTTTGTGCATCAGAGTTTTTGCGGTAACGCCGCTGAGCATACCTATTTTGCCCGTAAGCTTATTTATAACTTCGGTAGGGGCGTCAAGTGCGATACTTATCACCGAAACGCCCTTCTCTTTATAGGGAATACCCATTCTGCCGAGAACGTATTCTCCGAATTCGGATAAAAGCGCGTTTATTTGCGGGCTTACTTCTCTGTTTTCTACGATTATGCTGACAACGGCAAGTCTGTTTTCTTGCATAAAAAAACCTCACTTTATTTAAAGTAAGGCAAAGGCAAAAAGGCATACGCACGGTATGCTTAAATTTTTACCTTTACCCTCAGGACGCACCTTTAAGTTCAGATACCATAATTTTAGCACGGGAAAAATATTTTTACAAGCAAATGAATACGGTTGGAAAAATTTGACATACTGTGAATATGAAAAAGATTTTGTTTTTATTGACTTCTTTACTGGCAGTAAGCAGTGCTTTTTGTTTTGCGGGCTGCAACGATAAGAAAAATACCGACGACGGAACGGTTAAAGACGGCGTGCGCACCAAAATAAATTCCGTAGAAG
>CAMWQS010000123.1 GCA_947176485.1 uncultured Clostridia bacterium
GTGCTTTTGGCGGAGATTAAGCACCTTAAAAATTACCTCGGACTTTTCCTTGATAAGTTCAAGCAGAAGACAAGCAAGTTTACACGCGCAAAGCTTGAAAATTTATTGCAAATCGCGTGGGTTTTAAAGGACGGGACGCTGAATAAATTCTTCGAGTGCGACGATGAGGAGTTCTATAAATTCTACAACGCAAATTTAAGGTACGACAGCGAGTGCAAGCACTGGTTCAAGCACTTCAAGGTTCTGCCCGATATTTCGAAGTTTTCAGGCGAGATAGAAAAAGAGCTTGACAATTGGGGCGAAAATTACCGTTCTTCGCGCACGCTTTTAAACGTTATAAAAAGAATTAATCGCTGCGCCCCTCAGCCCGTCAAAGAAAAAGACGAGCTTGAATGGATTAAGCACGCCTTGGAAATCGAAAAGGCAAGGGAAAGAATTCTATCCAACACCAATCTTTCACAAAACTTCACGGGCTTTAGCGGCATAAACGAGAAGAAGCGCGAGGAGTTTTTATCCCCCTTGTACGGGCTTCACCGCCTCTGCGCGCAGACCTTTATGGACTACAACGCGGACGTCTTCAACAGCGTTTGCTGTGCCGCGGCAAGCGGAATTTTAAAGCCGCTTATCTCGGGGCTTATAGCGGCGGCGACCTCGTTCACCAGGAGCGCGGATACCTTTATGAAGCTAATCAAAGCCGACAAGTCCGACTACGCCGACACCGACATCTTCGAAATCTATACCACGAAGTGCACGTCGCTTATCGACAATATCGATATGCTGCCCGCGTGGTGTATGTACAAAGCCACCGCCAAGAAGCTTAACGACAGCGGGTTGTCCTTTATAACCGACGCAATGGAAAGCGGCAAGATATCGGGCAAGCAGATTTTGTCCTCTTTCCGCAAAAACGTATACAGGAACTTTATCCAAACCAACATTCCCGCGGACGAGTGCCTTTCGGCGTTCTCGGCAAACGTTCTGGACGAAAGCGCGGCAAACTATTCTCGGCTTTTGGAAGAGTTCACTGCATTAACACGCGAAAAAATCCGCGCTGATTTAATAGCCCGCCTTCCCGCACAGGAAACGGAAGGACCTCTTGCTTTGGAGGTGATGTCCTTCCAGCGCCAAACCAAGGGCAGTCTGCGTTCACTCAATTTAAGAAATTTGTTTGCGGATATTCCCGAGCTTTTAAAGGTGGTTGCGCCCTGTATGCTGATGAGCCCCGGCTCGGTTTCGCAGTATCTTCCCGCCGACCCCGAGCTCTTTGATATCGTCATTTTCGACGAGGCGTCGCAAATTCCCACTTGTGAGGCGGTGCCCTCGCTTGCAAGGGCAAAGAGCGCGATTATCGTCGGCGACCCCAAGCAGATGCCCCCGACGTCCTTCTTTATGGGCACGGGTCAAGACGACGACCACCCTGAGGCGGAGGACTTGGAAAGCGTCCTTGAAGATTGCCTTGCGCTCGGCATACCCGAAAAGCACTTAATTTGGCACTACCGTTCCAAGCACGAAAGCCTGATTGCGTTCTCTAACGCGACCTATTATTCAAGCAAGCTTTGCACTTACCCCTCGCCCGACGCGCTGGATAGCCGCGTAAAGCTACAATATATAGAAAACGGCGTTTACGAGCGCGGCGGCACCAAGTGCAACCGCGAAGAGGCGGAGGCACTGGTTAGGGAAGTTATACGCCGCTTAAAAGACGAAAAGCTGCGCCGTTCGAGTATGGGCATAGTAACGTTTTCTACCCCTCAGCAAGTCTACGTTGAAAAGCTTTTAAGCAAAGCACTTGCAAAGAACGGGCTTGAAGAAGCGGCTTACGAGCGCGAAGAGCCGTTGTTTATCAAAAATCTTGAAAACGTGCAAGGCGACGAAAGGGACGTAATTCTCTTTTCCGTCTGCTACGGCCCCGACAGAATGGGCAGACTATCCCTCAACTTCGGACCCCTTAACCAGTTCGGCGGTTGGCGCCGCCTCAACGTTGCCGTATCCCGCGCAAGGGAAGAAATGCTCGTATTCTCGTCCATGCGCTATTCGATGATAGACCTGGCGCGCACGACCTCCCGCGGGGTTGCGGGGCTTAAAGCCTTTTTGGAATTTGCCGAAAAGGGCAGAACGAGCATCTCGGTAAAGAGCGAAGATATAAATATCAACAGGCAAGGCATAGGCAAGTTTATCGCCGAGGAATTATCAAATTACGGCTACGACTGCCGCTGCAACGTTGGCGTTTCGGACTTCAAAATCGACGTCGGCGTTCTCGACCCCAAAAACAAGCACGACTTCATTTTGGGAATTTTGTGCGACGGCACCAAGCAGTTTTCCGTTAAGGACCGCGCCGTAATGCAGGTGCAAACCTTAAAGCGCAACAACTGGAACGTTTATAGGCTGTATTCCATCAACTTCTTCAACAACCCCAAGCGCGAGATAAAGAAGATAAAAGAGCTTTTGGATAAATTAACCGACGACGGCAAGCCGACCTCGGTAAACTTCAAAAAGCCCTACCGCGCCGCCAAGCTCGATATAAAGGAAGTTGACCCCGCGTATATTTTAAGCGGCGAGAACGACGCCGAGGTTATGCGCGTTATAAAAGCGGTGGTTGCAGCGGAAGAGCCCATCTCAACGCAGTTTTTAATGAAGCGTACCTTGTCCGCCTTCGGAATTTCCAAGTACGGCGTAAAGCTTGAATCTAAATTGCGTGCACTTATCGACAAGTGTGCATTCGAAAGCTGTGAGATGCTCGGCAACGTCTACTACTTCAAGGCCGACAAATTCGCCGCCTTCGATAGGTACAGAGTAGAGGAGGGGACTTCGCTGCGCTCGGCTGACGTCGATTACACCCCTTACGACGTGATTTCCTTGGTAAAGGGAATACTTTTAAACCGCGTAAGCGTTTACTCGGACGAGCTTATCCCCGCAGTTTTAAAGGAGCTCAAAGTTCCCCGCTCGTCGGATAAACTGACCGCCTTCGCTTCGGGCTGTATCGACGAGGCTGTGAACCTCGGCTTGTTCATAAGAAGTATTTCGGATAAAATATCGTTAGCAT
>CAMWQS010000124.1 GCA_947176485.1 uncultured Clostridia bacterium
TGCTACCCAGTATTCAACCGAGCCTTTACCAGAACCCATACGGGATTCGGCGGGGTGCTTGGTGATGGGCTTGTGGGGGAATATGTCTATCCAGACCTTACCGCCACGTTTAATAAATCTGGTCATCGCGATACGGGCAGCTTCAATCTGTCTTGAAGTGATTCTGCCGCCTTCCAAGGATACGAGGCCGTACTCGCCGTAAGCAACCTTGTTGCCCTTTTGAGCCTTGCCGTGTATCTTGCCGCGATGCTGCATTCTGCGTTTAACTCTCTTGGGAATTAACATTATTCTTCGCCTCCCTCTGAAATTATCAGACGCTTAGCGGTATCAAGCACTTCGCCCTTGTAAATCCAGCACTTTACGCCGAGCACGCCGAAGGTGGTGTGCGCTTCCGCAAAGCCGTAATCGATATCAGCGCGGATGGTTTGAAGGGGAATGGAACCGTCGTGATAGCTCTCGCTACCTGCGATTTCTCTGCCGTCAAGTCTGCCGCCAACGGTAATCTTAACGCCCTTAACACCCGTCTTGGATACTTTTGCGATTTGCTGTTTAACAGCTCTTCTGTAAGAAACACGCTTTTCAAGCTGAGAAGCAACCGCTTCCGCTACGAGCTGTGCGTCTTGGTCGATTTTTTCAACTTTCTTAACGTTGATAACTATTACCTTGCCCTTCGTAAGCTTTGCAAGGTCTTTCTTAATTACTTCAATCTCAGCGCCCGCTTTACCGATAAGCACGCCGGGACGACCCGTGTAGATGCCTATTTCGATTTTGTTTGCAGCCCTGATAATGGTAATTTTGCTTATCGCCGCATCGTAATACTTCTTCTTTAAGAAGGTACGGATATCGCTGTCCTCTTTGATATACTTGCCGAAGTCTTTCTTATCGGCATACCATTGAGTGTCCCATGCGGAGATAACGCCAACTCTTAAACCGTGAGGATTAACTTTCTGTCCCATATCTCTCTCCTTAAACCTTCTTTGCGTCAAGTATGACGGTTACGTGGCTGGTTCTCTTCAAGATTGCGTGTCCGCGTCCCTTGGATACGGGCTGCATTCTCTTCAAGTGAGGACCGCCGTTTGCGAACGCCTCGGAAACGAACAAGTCGCCCCTGTCCATTCCTTGGTTGTGTTCTGCGTTAGCTGCAGCCGAAAGAAGAACCTTCTTCACTTCGTCGCTGCCGCCCTTGTTGCAATAAGTCAAAATCGCTTCCGCCTCGTCTACCGACTTCCCACGGATAAGAGCGAGCACCGTTCTTATTTTGTAGGGGGAAATTCTAAGGTATTTAGCGGTTGCGTAAGGACGTTTGTCCTTATTTGCCTCTATTCTTTCCTTTTTTAAGTTCATATTCTTAGCCATGTTCGAACTCCTTACTTCTTGGCGGTTTTAGCCGCGTGTCCCTTGAACGTTCTCGTAGGGGCAAATTCACCGAGCTTGCAGCCGACCATATCTTCGGTAACGTATACGGGAACGTGTTTTCTTCCGTCGTATACGGCAATAGTGTGTCCAACCATCTGGGGGAATATCGTCGTTGCACGCGACCAAGTCTTAACGACTTTCTTTTCGCCCGCCTCGTTCATAGCCAAAATTCTCGACATAAGCCTTTCTTCAGCGTAAGGGCCTTTCTTAATGCTTCTTGACATGCTCTATTCCTCCTTAATTAATTCTCTTTAAAATGAATTTGGAAGTGGGATTCTTCTTCTTTCTGGTCTTATAGCCCAAAGCAGGTTTGCCCCAAGGGGTCATAGGACCTGCGTGGCCCACCGGCGACTTACCTTCACCACCACCGTGAGGGTGGTCGTTGGGGTTCATGACCGAACCGCGGACGGTAGGACGGATTCCGAGGTGGCGGGTTTTGCCCGCTTTACCGACGCGGATAATCTCGTGCTCGAGGTTGCCGACCTGACCAACGGTTGCCTTGCATTTAAGCGATACGAGTCTCATTTCGCCCGAGGGCATCTTGATGGTCGCGTACGCGCCTTCCTTCGCCATAATCTGGGCGGAGATACCTGCAGAACGTGCGATTTGCGCGCCCCTGCCGGGTTGAAGCTCGATTGCGTGAACGACGGTACCTACGGGGATGTCCGCAAGGCAAAGTGCGTTGCCGCTCTTGATGTCTGCGCCCGCGCCGGATACTACCTTGTCGCCGACGTTCAAGCCGACGGGTGCGAGAATGTATCTCTTTTCGCCGTCAGCGTAAGCAAGAAGTGCGATGTGCGCCGAACGGTTGGGGTCGTACTGAATGGACTTAACCGTTGCGGGGATACCGTCTTTGTTACGCTTGAAGTCGATAATTCTGTACTTGATTCTGTTGCCGCCGCCGATATGACGAACGGAAATTTTACCTTGATTGTTTCTGCCGCCCGATTTGCGCTTGTCGTGCAACAAACTTCTTTCGGGTTTAACGCCCGTGAGTTCGGTGTACGCGCTTACCGTCATAAAACGGCGTGCAGGGGAGGTAGGTTTATACCTTTTAATAGCCATCTTTACGCCTCCTTACGATAACGAGTTGAAGTACTCAATCGCCTTGGAGTCAGCTGTAAGCTGGACGACTGCCTTCTTGTAGTCGGGCGTGTAACCTTCGTTACGGCCCATTCTCTTCTTCTTACCGTGGCAGTTTACGGTGTTGACGTATTCAACTTTTACGTCGAACAGCTTTTCTACCGCGGCTTTAATCTGCGTTTTGTTTGCGGACTTCTTTACGATGAAAGTGTATTTCTTGTCCGCAATACCGTCGTAACCTTTTTCGGTGAGGAGCGGTTTTAAAATTATATCTTCGGCAAACATTATTCTCCGTAGACCTCCTCGATTTTCTTAACTGCCGCTTTCGTGATAACCACTTTTGCGTTTGCAACTACTTCGTAAGTCGAAATCTGTGCAACGGGCAAAGTCGAAAGCTTCTCGATATTTCTTGCGGCAAGTATAACTTTTTCGTCGCTGTTATCCATTACGATAACCGCAGACTTGTCAAGCTTCAACGCCTTCTGGAAAGCAACCATCTCCTTCGTCTTGCCGTCTTTAACTTCAAGCTTGTCTAC
>CAMWQS010000125.1 GCA_947176485.1 uncultured Clostridia bacterium
ATTTTTAAGTAGTTTTATCAATAGATTGTAGTCGAATTTAGGTAGAATATTAAAAAAAAGCCGCCGCTTTGGAAAGCGGCGGCTTTATATTACTTTAATAAATTTGTTCTTAATGCGTTCAAAACTGCTATTAACATTACGCCTACGTCGGCGGCAATTGCAGCGATTAACGGGAACGCAGGCAAGGCTACGCTTAAAGCCATAATTGCAACCTTTACTATAAGCGAGCCGACGATATTTTCGATAACCAGCCTACGCGTGCCCTTGGCAATTCTTCTGCCCTTGGGAAGAAGGCGAAGATTGTCTGATACGAGAACTATATCGCTTGCCTCGATAGCCGCGTCCGAACCGACCTTGCCCATAGATACGGCGCAGTCCGCCGCAGTCATAACGGGTGCGTCGTTTATGCCGTCGCCGACGTAGATGAGCTTGCCTTTCGATTTAAGCTCTACTGCGCGCCCGAGTTTTTCGTCGGGCAAAAGCTCAGCTTTATATCCGTCCAAAGCAAGCGCGTTTGCGATAACCTCCGCACGCCCCGCCTTGTCGCCCGTAAGCATTTCAAGGTGAGTTACACCCGCCTTTTTAAGCTCTGCCAAAGCCTCCTTTGCGCCGTCCTTCACCTTGTCGTCGATTTCCGCAAAGCCCACGAACTTGCCCGCAAGCGCGACGTAGATTACGGTTGAAAGGCTGACCTTTTCTTCAAAGTCAACGCCGTTTTCTTTAAGAAGCTTGCCGTTGCCGACCAAAAGCGTTTCGCCGCCCAAAAGGCACTTGACGCCCTTGCCCGCTACCTCCTCCGCGCTTTGCACTTCCAAATCGGTTGAAATATTTTTGAACGCGGCGGCTACGGGGTGGGAAGAAAATTTTTCCGCAGCGGCAGCAAGCTGTAAGGTTTTTTCGTCGGTGAAGTTCACGACCTCGAACACGCCCTCGGTCAAAGTGCCCGTTTTATCGAACGCGGCAACGGTCGACTGAGCGAGCTGGTCAAGGCAGGTCGAGCCTTTAACTAATATGCCGAATTTTGCGCATCTGCCTATTCCGCCGAAGTACGAAAGGGGCACCGATATTACGAGCGCGCACGGGCACGAGATTACGAGGAAGCTTAACGCGTTGTATATCCAGTCGCGGTAGGTAACCCAAATAAAGCTTGCGTTCACGGCGCAGATTATCGTGGGAACTATTCCCGCAACGATTGCTGCGATTAAGCACACGATGGGCGTGTAGTACTTTGCAAATTTGGTAATGAATTTTTCGGGCTTTGATTTTTTGGCGGTGGAGTTTTCCACGAGCTCTAAAATTTTAGCCACTGCCGAGTTCTTGTATTCGCGCAGAACTTCGGCTTCGATTACGCCCGATAAATTTATACTGCCCGAAAGAATTTCGTCCCCCGCCTTTACTTCACGGGGCAAGGGTTCGCCGTTAAGGCTTTTCATATCAAGCGCGCTTTCACCCTTTATTACGCGGCAGTCTACGGGAACCTTTTCGCCCGCCTTTATAAGTATGACGTTGCCGACTTTAAGCTCCTCGGGGGGAACTACGCGTTGAACTCCGTCCACGAGCAAGGTTGCGGTTTCGCTTTTAAGGTCCATTAAGGTTGAAATGGAGTTGCGCGACGAACCGACAGCTATACCTTGCAAAAGCTCGCCAAGCTGATAAAGTAGCATTACCGCAACGCCTTCAACGAAGCCGTCGCCCGCGAAAATTCCGAGTAAAATCGCACCGATGGACGCAACCGTCATTAAGAAGTTTTCGTCAAAGATTTTGCCCTTTGCGATATTTTTTACGGTGTTTATAAGCACGGGGTGCCCTACCGTCAGATAAGAAAGCCCGTATAAAACGTAGGTTATAATTTCAACCGTTAAATTGCCCTTTGCCGTGCCCGTTAAATCGATTACGAGCGCGGGGATAAACAGCGCCGCCGCAACCAAGATTAGGATAATGTCCTTTAAGTGTTCCTTGAAAACGCTTTTGCGCTCGGGCTTGTCGGAAACGATTTTCACGTCCTCGAAATTGGTTATGGTGTATATTGCCTTTTCCCTTGCTTCGGGCGAGGTCGCGTTTAAGATAACGCGCATATTTACGAAGTCGACCGTAGCCGTAACGCCTTCAAGCTTGTTCAAATCTTCTTCAAGCTCGCGTGCGCAGTTGGCACAGCACAGCCCCGTAATATTCAGCTTTTCTCCGACGAAGACTTCGGCAGGTGCGGGTTGCGGCGTTGCCATTGGTACATCCACCACCTTTACTTCCTCGAAGTGGTTGCAAATATCTTTAACCTTTTCAAGCGTTGCGCCGTCGCAATCAACGTACACCTTCTGCGCCATAAAGTCGACGGTTGCTTCCTTTACGCCAGAAACCTTTAAAATTTCTTCCTCAAGCTCGCGTGCGCAGTTGGCGCAGTCAAGCCCTTCTATTTTGAAATTAGTCATGGCAGTTCAAGTGCTCCTTTGCAACCTCTATCATTATCATTACGTGCGCGTCCGCGACCGAGTAAAGAATTTTTTTGCCCGCCCTGCGGCACTTGACTATTTTATTGTCCTTAAGCGTTTTAAGCTGATGGGAAACCGCGCTCTGGTTGCCCCCCACCGCTTCCGTTATATGCTCCACGCACAGCTCGCCCGCGGCAAGTGCCAAAAGTATTTTAAGTCGGGAAGGCTCGGAAAGGGTTTTAAACCTTGCGCCCATCTCTGCAATTTGCTCGTCGTTCGGTAGAGCCGCAAGTACGGTTTTAACGCGTGCGCCGTGCAGCTCTTCTTCCCTATTTTCGTTTTCCATAATATATTTCCTCTTTATTATTATATGCGTTTATATGAATGTGTATTCATATGATAATAACATAATAATAC
>CAMWQS010000126.1 GCA_947176485.1 uncultured Clostridia bacterium
CCCGTTTACAGGGTTAACCGCAAGGCCAATCAGGAATGGCCCGAAACTCCCGGCAGAATTATAATGAACTACTGGTGCGGCACTAAGGACGCGGCTGGTTGGATGGGCGCGTTCAAGGACGATTATTCGGGCACGGCAGATTACGAATACGTTGCAACCAGCGCAACCCAGTGCCCCGACCCCAACACCGCGCACGTTAAGCCCGTTACCCCTCCCGAAGCGTTGGAGGTTCCCACCGAGGGCTGGACGGACATCGATTACAGCGGCTTCGGCGGTTGGAGTGGCTACACCATAGACACGACCGACGGGCTTACCATATCGCACAGCGATGTGAAAAAAGATTACGCTTGCGAAGGTATGTCTTTGGCGGACAGCTACAGCTGGGTCAAGTTCAAAATCAAAAACAACGACGCGACGAACGCCGCAGATTTGAGAATAGACGTCAAGAAGGAAGGCGGTAAAGGCGGCGTGGAGGCCGTTTCGCCCGCAAACGAAAAGGTCAGCGTAAACACTATAGATTCCGCCGTCATGCTTAAGCTCGACGCAGGCGAGGAACAGGAAATCGCAATCAAAGTAAAAGACATACTTGTCGACCAATTCGTGGTATTCCTCAATTCCATGAGCTCCGACAGCGCAACGGAGGGCAGCGTAACGATTACCGAGCTTAAAGGTATCGTCAACGGCGACGCACCCGAGCCCGAGGATTACGTGGTAAAAATCGGCGAAAACGAGGTATCGTTCGGCGGCAGCTACGACATAACTTGCGCCGAGGATAAATCGTCTATGACGCTCGGATACACCAACCTTTCGGGTAACAGCTATAGTAACGTCAATGCAAATATCTCGTCTTTTATAGCTGATAACAACGTGTTTACCGTTACGATAAAGAACGAAGGCACTGAAACGGCAAACGTCCGTATTGATATCAATTGCCCCGAAAAAGCGGTCTATGACACCGATAACGGCACGTACTGCAACCTCAAAGCCGAGTATACGGGCAACGTCGTTGCGAGCGGAAACAATTACGCTTACGGCGGTGCAGACTGGGTGCAGATTGCGGCAGGCGAAACTATAACGGCAAAGATAACCTTTAAGACGGGTGTCGGTGCAAACGGATTGAAGTTCTTCGTCGATTCCTCTACTTGGGACGACGAAACGACGCATACGGGTAAAGTGATATTCTCCGATATGGCGTTATCTAAGGAAGAAGTAGTAGAAGTGCAGCCTACGCTCCCCGAGGGCGAGGGCTGGACGGCGATTGAGCTTCCCGCAAGCATGCAAGAGAATAATACCAATGGCAAATATACGCACGAAACTGCTGCCAACAGCATACACGTTACTCACAGCGAACTGCCTACCGCAAGCTCGAGCTTGTCTACCGGCGTAACGTATGGCGAAAACAACAAAGTCCACATGAAGATAAAGAACAACTTGGACGCTGCCTCTGCAATAAGGGTGAACGTACAAGTGGCGAACGTTTGGAATACGACGATTTTGAGTGCGGAAATCATTGAGGGCGGTTCTGACGAAAATACCGTGGACACTAACGGCGACGGCTATAACGGTATTACCGTTAATCTCGGCGCTAATGCCGAAATCGTGTTAGAGTTCGTCGTAGGTGACGGTGCGTGCAACCTTTGCTTCGGTCTCAACAACATGGAGAACGGTGCGGCAATCGGCGACGTAACCATTAGCGAAATTTGCATGAAATCGGAACAAGTTGAAATTCCCGAACCTCAGCCCGTTGACGGTACGACCCTTCCCGAGGGTGAGGGCTGGATTGGTCTTGACCTTACGGCTATGGGCCTTTCGCTTCCGAACACCTACAACACACCGGTAAAAGGAAATGCCGAAGATAACAGTTTGAATAGCATTCAGATAGCTCATTCGGAACAATTGGCTCAAGGCACGTATCCTAACGTCAATATGATGGTAAACTACGGAACGCAAAACAAGCTTTACATGGAGATAACGAACAACTCCGAAACTACTGCGGCAGCCGTCAAGATATGCGTTCAGGAATTATCAAATTACTCCAACACCATGACGAGCGCAACGGTTACCCGTAACGAAACTACGGAAAGCCTTACCGAAATCGGATGGGGTGCGAGCTTCACTCTGGCGGCGGGTGAGACCGTAGTGTTTGAATGCGTTTTCGACCCTTCGACGGCTAAGACTTTGGCTATAGTGCTCAACGAAAATCCCGACGGAAACGCGGCTGAGAGCGGAGATATAACCGTTTCCCACGTTGCAATAAGCAAGTAACTTCTGCCGACGAAGAAAACGCGGACTGATTTACCGTAATATTAAGCCGCCGATTGCGGTGCAATCGGCGGCTTTAATTATTAAATTTTAAGGAGAATACGATGAAATCTAAGGTAGGCGTCATAATAATATCCGTCGCCATTGCATTTATCCTCGTAATTTCAACGCTTTTCAACGTGCTTGCGCTTAACGTGTACGACAAAGAGCTTGAAAGGGCTATCGGGAAATCTGCGGACAGATTTGAGGGCGACCCGCTGGGCGCGGACGTAAATTACGTTAAAAGCAGTTTTTCAAGCGCAACGGAATTGTATCGGTACGAGGAAGACTTAGTTACGGAAATTGCGCAGGAGGGGGCAACCCTTTTGGAAAACAAGGGACTTTTGCCC
>CAMWQS010000127.1 GCA_947176485.1 uncultured Clostridia bacterium
GGGTAAAATCGTTTTAAGCTTTTCCCGAAATGCGGTTTTCGGAAAGACGACGCAATTCAATCGTTCTCTTGTTCAATTCCTCAATCTTTGCGGGGTAAACGTTTACGTAATCCGCAAGTGCCTTCTGATACTGCTTTTTATATTTCGCTCTTACGCAAGCACGCGCAATAGTATAAATTATGCCTGGAACTATCCACAACATATACAGAAATACACCCAGTAATACACCCATTGAGCCTTCGGGGCTCGGTTTCCTTTGAACGGGTCTGTAAGCCTTATAGGTTTCAATAGTATCGTTTAATACGTGGTACTCTTTTTCAAACTGTGTTACGTCGCTATACCACGGCGAATCTTTTTCACGCGAAAAAGTAATTTTGTTAAAAGTGGAATAATGATTCGTGGTACTGCCGTCTATACCGTGCGTTTGTCCGTCGTATTCTTGGCAACGCTGATTTCCTACAACCTCCCAGCCGAAGCTTTCATACTCGTTGATAGTTGAGTTTACGATAGCGTCGCTAGGATATACTTGCACCGTTTTTGTTTCTCTCATATTCTTCTCCTTTGTTGAATTTTCTATATTATATGCTAACCGACAGTTAGTTGTCAAGCAAAAACTAACCAATAGTTATAAATTTGTAGAAAAAAGGCATTAAAAGCAATATGGAAAAATTAATTAAACAAAGATTGATTGAAGAACTTACCGCATGCAAGCTTACGAAAATAGAAATAGCTAAAAAAGTCGGCGTTTCACCCGAAATGATTACGCAGTATATAACCACGAAAAAATTGCCCAAGCTTGACACCTTTGCAAAGCTTTGTAAAGAGTTGGACCTTTCCGCAAATTATATTTTGGGTTTAAGCGACGCGTAATTGAAATATCGTTAAGTATTCCGCTTGCTAAAAAAATTTAATTAATATATAATTAAAGAAAAAAATAATTCTTTTAACAGTAAACGCAGAGTTGCGGTACAATACGAGGCGCACGAGCATTTTTTGAGGGAGTTTACAATGAAGTAAATGACCGAAAAAAAGCGTAGTGCAACAAAGTAGTGTGCCGTGAATATGCGTTTTTCGGGAGTATAAATGAAAAAGAAACCCTATGCGATAATTATAATGGACGGCTACGGGCTTGCGCCCGACGGCGACGGCAACGCGATTTACCTTAACGGCAGCAAGAACGTTGCAAAGCTTATTAAGGACTATCCCTCCGCTACGCTCGGCGCAAGCGGAATGTGCGTCGGACTTCCCGACGGGCAGATGGGCAACAGCGAGGTCGGGCACCTTAATATGGGCGCCGGCAGAATAGTCTATCAAGATTTGACCAAGATTACGAAGGCGATACAAGACGGCGACTTCTTCGAGAATCCCGCGCTTATCAAGGCGATGGATAACGCTAAAAACGGCGGAAAGAAGCTGCACCTTTACGGGCTTTTGTCCGACGGCGGCGTTCACAGCCACATAACGCATATATACGCATTACTTAAAATGGCTAAGCTGCGCGGACTTAAAGAGGTTTACGTTCACTGCTTTATGGACGGCAGAGACGTTTCACCTACTTCGGGCGCGAACTTTATACGCGGCTTACAAGCCGAAATCGATAAAATCGGCGTAGGTAAAATTGCCTCGGTTTGCGGAAGATATTACGCGATGGACCGTGACAATAACTGGGACAGAATCGAGCTTGCTTACGATATGCTTACCCTTGGCACGGGCATTCAAGCGACCGACCCCGCAGCGGCAGTTGAAGAAAGCTATAAAGAGGGCGTAACCGACGAGTTTATTAAGCCCACCAAGATTTACGAAAACGGCAAGCCCGTAGGGCTTATTGAAAAGGGCGACAGCGTTATTTGCTTTAACTTCCGCCCCGACCGCGCAAGGCAGATTACACGCGCCATTTCACAAAAGGAGTTCGTTGTACCCAAGGGCACGGCGTTCGAGAGAAAGACGGGCTATCTTGCCCCCACCTACGTTTGCTTTACCGTTTACGACAGCGAGTTTAAAGGGCTTGAAATTGCATTCCCCAAGACCAGCTTAGATAACACTTTGGGCGAGCACCTTGCAAAGCTCGGCAAAAAGCAGCTTAGAATTGCCGAAACCGAAAAGTACGCGCACGTAACCTTCTTCTTTAACGGCGGCGTTGAAGCACCAAACGAGGGCGAACAGCGCGACCTTATCCCTTCACCCAAGGTTGCCACCTACGATTTGCAGCCCGAAATGAGCGCGTACCTTGTAACAGATAAGGTTTTAGAGGAGCTTGACAGCGGCAAGTTTGACGTGATGATTTTGAACTTTGCTAACTGCGATATGGTCGGACACACCGGTATTATCCCCGCGGCGGTCAAAGCCGTCGGCACGGTTGACGAATGCGTTAAAAAGGTTACCGACAAAATACTTGAAATGGGCGGCAGTGCCTTACTTACCGCCGACCACGGCAACGCCGACAAGCTTTTGACTGAGGACGGCGCACCCTTCACGGCGCACACCACCAACCCCGTACCAGTAGTATTAGTGAGCAACGAATACAAGAACGCAACGCTTAGGACGGACGGCGTGCTTGCAGACCTTGCGCCCACGCTTCTCACGGTTATGGGCTTACCCGTTCCCAAAGAGATGACGGGCAAGAGC
>CAMWQS010000128.1 GCA_947176485.1 uncultured Clostridia bacterium
TATTTGCACATCTCAAAATAACACTTCTCAGATCCTTTATTAATTATAAACCAATATTAAAACGATTAAGCGTTAATATCCGTGAACCCGAACTTCTCTACGTCGAAAAGCCCTGTGTCCAAAAGCTTTAATTTCGGGATAACGGCAAGCGAGGTAAACGCAAGCGACATAAACGCCTCGTACTCGCGCTTTACTCCCATTGCGTGGGCGCGCTCGATAAGTGCTCGGCTGTCGCGTTGCAAGCTTTCGGCGTCGCGGGAGGACATAAGCCCCGCGATATCGAGGGTTAGTGAATGCACCTCCCCCGTCGCTTTATCTACGATAACCATACCGCCGCCTATCTCTTTTAAACGGTTTGCGGCTTTTGCCATACTTTCGTTATCGTCGCCGAGAAGTATTATATTGTGCGAGTCGTGCGCGATGGTTATGCCCATTGCGCCGCCCTTAAAGCCGTAGCCCTTCATCAGCCCTTTGCCGATATTGCCCGTCATTTTATGGCGTTCAACCACCGCCATTTTAAGTAGGTCGGTGCCCGCGACTTGCGCGTCGCCGTCCTTGCTTTCGACTTCGACGATTTCACAGCCCGTAATAACTCCGCCCGGCTGTATGGTCATAGCCTTCGCCCTTTTGCCTTTTAGGGGCAAGACAAAGTCTTGCGCCGTCATTTCCTTGATATGAACGGTATTCAAAACGCTTGCGGGCAAGTATCTTTCAGAGGTATCGAAAAGGGGCTTGCCGTCCTTTGCAACCAGCTTGCCGCTCTTTATTACGAACTTTGCGTTGAAGTTTTTAAGGTCGTCAACCACTACGAGGTCGGCAGCATAGAACGGCGCGATAGCACCCCTCCACTTCAAGCCGTAGCACTCCGCGCAGTTCAGCGTGGCGCAGGTTACCGCCGTTACGGGGTTAAGCCCGTTTGCAACTAACTTTCTTAAAGCGTCATCTATGTGCCCCTTTTCTTTGAGGTCGGCGGCGTGTCTATCGTCCGTGCAGAGGATAAATCGGCGCATATTTTCCTTGGTTATGAATTTGGCGTTGCCGAGGTTTTGGGTTGACGAGCCGTGGCGGATATGAATATATACGCCCTTTGAAATTTTCTCGTCTATCTCTTCGCCCGTTGCGCACTCGTGGTCAGTGGCTACGCCACCGGAGAGGTATGCGTTAAGGTCGTATCCGCAGACGGCGGGCGCGTGCCCGTCGATAATTTTGCCCGCAGCGTGGGCTGCCTCCAATTTACGCAAAACTTCGGGGTCGCAATTAATAACGCCGGGGTAGTTCATAAACTCGCCCAAGCCGAAGAACGCATCGTTCTTTATATGGGTTTCTATATCCTTGCCGTCGAGGACTGCCCCGCTCGTTTCGAACGGCGTTGCGGGCACGCAAGACGGAAGCTGCAATTTTACGTCCAAAGGAAGGTTTTTGGCGGCTTTTGAAATATACTCGCAGCCCGCAATTCCACACACGTTGGTAATCTCGTGCGGGTCGGCAATAATCGTGGTAGTGCCGCGGGGAACAATAAGCGATGCAAACTCCTCGGGGGAAAGCTGGGAGCTTTCGATATGAACGTGCCCGTCAATATACGAAGGCAAAACGGTCAAGCCCGTGCAATCGATTTCTTTTACGCCTTCGTACTCGCCCGTGCCGACGATTTTTTCGCCGACGATAGCGATATCGCCCTTTCGTATTTTGCCCGTGAAAACGTCAACGAAGGAAGTATTTTTTAAAACCAAATCAGCTTTTTGTGCGCGCTTTGCGGCGTTGATGTACTTTTCTATCATAACGAAAGCATTATAGCACGAAACCGCCGCTTTTACAAGCGGCGGCTTTAAATATATTATTTTTTGTGGATGAAAATATCGCCCAGCCCGCCGACAACGGCGCAGGTTAAACCGCCTCCGACTAAGATGACCCAAAGCGGGTGCCATAAGCCCGTAAACACGGAAGCAATCAGATAAGTAATTACACAGGTAATCATAATTATTCCGCACGCCGCCCCCGTATAAGGATTTTCACCCCGCTTTAATCTCTTTTGCCGTTTCGCGGGAATAAACATATCGAAAATACAGCCCAACAAACCGCAAGTCAGCGCGCTGACGGCAACTATTATCCAGTACGGGTTCCACAGCCCCGCAAGCGTACCGAGCAAAAGGTAAGTCATTATACCCGCCATCATAATCCCGCCGCATATGCAGCCGCAAATTTTTTCCGAAAGGGTTTTAGGCTCCTCGTCCTTCCCGCGGGTGAAGATATTGTTTCTTATATCGTCCTCGTCAAAGTCTTCTTTCTTTTCGGTGCGGGGCTCCTCCGAAGCTTTGTCGGCAGTATCGTCGGCGCGTTTGCCCGCCAAAAGCTCGTCAACGGTTACGCCGAATATGCGGGATATGGGAAGTAGCTGCGCCGTTTCGGGCATCGCCTCACCCGTTTCCCATTTGGAAACCGCTTTATTAGTTACGCCGAGCGCAGCGGCAAGCTCGGCTTGCGTCATACCCTTTTCTTTGCGTAAGGAATATAAAAAATCTGCGAAATTATTCATAACCGTTCTCCTTTACAACTTAATTTTATTATTTTTAAGTAGTTTTAT
>CAMWQS010000129.1 GCA_947176485.1 uncultured Clostridia bacterium
TTTCCAAGCTCGATATCGTAAAAGAAAAGAAGCTTAAAATAGCAAACGGCAAATCTGCGCTTGAAGGCGGCTTTATCCTTAAAGGCAAAACCTCGGATAAAGACGTTTCTTACGGTGCGCTTTTGCAGTTCGATAGGGAAGATTATCAAGCGGAAATAGCTGCGGCTGTTTTCAAAGGTTAGTTATGGGCAAGTCGGTTGACTACGTAAACGGCGTTATTGCCGCAAAAGAAGTTTATCTTTTGGGCGACAGAATATCCAAGCTTTGCGACGTCAGTGCAGAGGACGCTTTCCGGGCAGTTTCGGAGAGCGGTTTCGGCAAGGGCGCAGACGCCGTTTCGGTGTACGAATACGAAAAGCTTTTGTACGCCGACGAGCGCGATTTAGACGCGTTCATACGGGAATATGCGCCAAATAACGCAGAAAAAGCGTATCTTTTATCCCCGCGAGATTTTCATAACGCAAAGGCAATTTTAAAGGCGCACTATACCGAATGCGACCTTGAAAAAATGCTTGCCCCCGAGGGGCTTTTAAGCGTTGAAACTATTACTCAGTGTATCGCGGAACAAAATTATAAGCCTTTGGGTGAAAAGCTTGCCGAAGCCTGCGAAAAGGCGGCAAAGCTTTTCGGCGAAGACGGCACTGACGAGGCCTCCGGTGCGGAAATAGGCGCGATATTCGAGAAGGCTTTATTTGCACATTTAAAGGCTTTATGCTCAAGAAATTTGATGCTTAAAAAGCTCGTTGCAAAGAAAGCCGATATGACCGATATTTTAACGGCACTTCGTTCAAAGACCCCCGAATATGCCGCAAATAACTACGTATTATGCGGAAAATTAAAAGAGGAACAGCTTGCGAATTTGTTCCTTGAAGACGGGGATAAGGCCGAGCACGCACTCGACGGCACCGGCTATGAAAAATTCCTTCAAATTTGTTTGGAGGATAAAAGAAGCGGTTTGCCCTTAACCCGTGCGGAGCTTATTAAAGATAATCTTGAAATTGATTTTCTTGCCGAGCGGAAATACGAGCTTAAGCGTTCGCAACCGTTTTTGTACTACGTTTTGCGCCGTAGAGCAGAGAACGCGAATTTGAGAATACTTTTCGTGTGCTTGCTTGCGGGTATGGGTGAAAACGATATAAAAAAGCGCCTGCGCGCATTATAGGTGTTGGTATGGAAGGTAAAATTGCGATAATCGGCGACGGCGACAGCATAACCGTTTTCAAGGCGGCGGGCGTTGCAACCTTTGCGGCTGAAAACGAGGCAAAGGCGAAGGAGCTTTTAAGAAGGGTCGCCAGAGAATATAAAATAATATTTTTAACCGAAGAGCTTGCCCGCCCTTTAAGCGCGTTTTTAAAGAGGTTCGACGAAGAACCTTACCCCGTGGTTTTAACCATACCTTCGGGTAACGGCAGCACGGGCTACGGCACCGAGTGCTTGAAAAGTGCTATGGAGCGCGCCTTGGGCGTAGATATACTTTTTAACAATTAAACGGCAAAATTTTGGCATTATAAATAAAATTAAGGAATTTATTATGGGAAAGACAGTTAAAGTTTCAGGACCTCTTATTATTGCGGAGGGCATGGCGGACAGCAAAATGTTCGACGTCGTCCGCGTGTCCGATAAAGGGCTGATAGGCGAAATTATAGAGCTTCGCGGCGACAAAGCCTCGATACAGGTCTATGAAGAAACTTCGGGCTTAGGACCGGGTGAAGAAGTAGTTTCCTTGGGCGAGCCCCTTTCGGCGGAGCTTGCACCCGGACTTATTTCGGGTATTTTCGACGGAATTCAACGCCCCCTTACAACCCTTTATTTTAAATACGGTGCGCGGATTTCCCGCGGGGTTTCGGTAAACAACCTTGACAGAGAAAAGAAGTGGCACTTCGTTCCCGTTGCAAGTAAGGGCGACGAGGTATCCGAAGGCGACGTCCTCGGAACCGTTCAGGAAACCGAGCTTATCGTACATAAAATTCTCGTCCCCAACGGCATGGCGGGAAAAATTCTTTCCATTGACGAGGGCGATTTCACCATAGAGGAAACCGTTGCGATTTTACAGACGGCAAACGGCAAGCGCCCCGTGTGCATGCTGAGGAAGTGGCCCGTAAGACGCGGCAGACCTTATAAAGAAAAGTTATCCCCCGTCAACCCTATGATAACGGGACAAAGGGTAATAGATACTCTGTTCCCCATAGCCCGCGGCGGCGTGGCGGCGGTACCCGGTCCCTTCGGTAGCGGTAAAACCGTCGTTCAGCACCAGCTTGCAAAATGGGCTGACGCGGACATAATCGTCTACGTAGGCTGCGGCGAACGCGGCAACGAAATGACGGACGTTTTAAACGAATTCCCCGCCCTCAAAGACCCCAAAACTGGCGAGCCTTTGATGAAGCGTACCATACTTATTGCTAACACCTCGGACATGCCCGTTGCTGCGCGTGAAGCCAGCATATATACGGGTATAACCATTGCGGAGTACTTCCGCGACATGGGCTACAACGTTGCGATAATGGCGGACTCAACCTCGCGTTGGGCGGAAGCTCTTCGTGAAATGAGCGGCCGTCTTGAAGAAATGCCTG
>CAMWQS010000130.1 GCA_947176485.1 uncultured Clostridia bacterium
AAAATGAATATATGCAATAAAGTTATCCACAAGTTATTAACATTCCCGCAAAAAAGAACTAAAATCGTTCATTTTCGACATAATATTGTGAAACTTTGTATAATTTTATCCACAATCGCGTTTTTATGCAAAAAGTTTCACGCTGAGAAACAATTAAATACGCTTTAAAACCTTGCCTTTGCAGGGGTATAGGGTGGAGTCGAAAATCACTTCTCCGTATCCGTCCGCAATTATCCGCCCGCTTTTGGGGTTTTTTACGGAAAGCACTTCGCCCGCAATATCCGCGTTTACTTCCGAGTATTCAAAAGCCAAATCACAGCCCTCGGTGCGGCAGTTTATAAGGGTAAGCTTTTTGCAATAGCAAAGGGGCTGCGTGCCCGTGATAAGGCAGTTAATAAGCGTAAGCCCTTCGGAATACCAACCGAGATATTCGCCGCGCAAAACGCTGTTTTTTACCGTTACGTTTTTGGAGTGCCAAAAGGCGTCCTTCGTGGAAAAGTCGCAACCATCGATAACCGCGTTTTTGACGTATTGGAAGGAGTACTTTCCGTTGAACTTTACGTTTTTAAAAGTGAGGTTTTTGCTTTCGAACATAAAGTATTCGCTTTCAACCTCACAATCGTCTAAAAGAATATTGCTGCACCGCCAGCCGAACTCGGGCGATACTATTTTGCAGTCGTTAACGATTATTTCACCGCACTCGCGCAAGGCTTTAATTCCGCCGAGCGTGCTGCCCTCGATAACGCCGCCCTTGCAGTACCACAGCGCGGCACGGGTCTTGTCGTCCATAGTGCAGTTCGTTACGGTAAAGCTTTCTGCGTGCCAAAGGGGATAACGGAGGGAGAAGGTGCAGTCCTCAACGGTAATTCTTCTGCACTCTTTAAGCGCAGATTCCCCGTCAGCGGGGCCTGCAAAGGTGCAGTTTAAAACCGTCGTGTCGTAAATATTGTAAAGGGCGCGCTCCTCGTCGTAGCAAAGCCCTTCGATAAGTTTTCTTTCGTTATGCTTCATACCTCTATTATAGAATAACGGGGTGCGATTATCAAGCAAAATGCAAAACCTTACGCGTTTTGGTTGACTTATAAATATATTCACCATATAATAATTTTAACCAATGCGTTTCAAAGCACCTGCCCTAAAGCGGCAAGTCTTTTTTTATAAAATGAGAATACAGCTTTCAGACCATTTCACTTATAAAAAGTTAATAGTATTCGTGTTGCCCTCGGTGGTAATGATGGTGTTCACTTCGATTTACAGCGTCGTGGACGGGCTTTTCGTGTCCAACTTTGCCGAGGATGGAGCGTTAGCCGCTATCCAGTACATATTTCCGCTGTTTATGGTCTTAGGCTCTATCGGCTTTATGCTCGGTGCGGGCGGAAGTGCGCTCGTATCAAAAACGCTGGGCGAGGGTGAAAAAGAAAAGGCAAATCAATATTTTTCACTCTTGGTTTACGTGACCCTCGTCATAGGTATAATTATTGCCGTTGCGGGGCAGTTCGTCGTTGAGCCGGTTGCTAGGTTGTTGTGTAAGAATTCAAACGAAACTACGTACGGCCACTGCGTTTTATACGGAAGAATTTTACTTGCCGCCCAGCCGTTTTTCATATTGCAGAACATATTCCAAAGCTTCTTCGTTACGGCGGAAAAACCCCGTTTGGGGCTTGTCGCAACGGCAGCGGCGGGTGTTTTAAATATGGTTTTGGACGCAATCTTCGTGGTTGGCTGCAAATGGGGTATTCTCGGCGCGGCAATCGCAACCGCTGCAAGCGAGGTTTTCGGCGGAGTGTTCCCTATAATTTACTTCGCAATGAAAAACAACTCGCTTTTGCGCCTCACAAAAACCAAATTTTACGGCAAAGCAATATTAAAGTCCTGCACCAACGGTTCATCGGAATTTTTCTCCAACGTATCTTCCGCTGTGGTAGTAATGCTATACAACTCTCAGATAAGTACGCTTGAAGGGGACGCCGGAGTAAAAGCGTACGCCGCAATGGGCTATATCGCAATGGTTTTCTTCGCCATATTTATGGGCTACTCGGTCGGGTGTGCGCCGCTGATGGGTTATCACTACGGTGCGCAGAACAAGGACGAAATGAAGAACCTTTTCAAGAAGAGCCTTATCATTACAGCCGTATTGTCTATCGTAATGTTTGGCTTAACGGAGGGGCTTGCTTACCCGTTAATGTCAATGTTCAAGCAGAACGAAAATATTACGGGCATAGCCGTTAACGGCTTCAGAATTTACGCAGTTATCTTCCTTATGTGCGGGTTTAACATATACGGCTCGTCGCTGTTCACCTCACTGAATAACGGGCTCGTGTCAGCACTGATATCCTTTTTAAGGTCGATAGTGTTCCAAGTTACCTTCGTTATGACCTTGCCGCTTATAATGGGCATAAACGGCGTTTGGTCGGCGGGCGTGTTCGCCGACGTCGCGTCGATAATAATAACGACGATTTTCGTAATCTGTTACCGCAAGCGTTACGGGTATATGAAATAAAAAAATAAAAGCGGCGCAACCGAACGGT